>NZ_JASGFR010000006.1:0-136316 GCF_047605405.1 Rhodomicrobium sp.
CGCCGAAGCGAAGCGCCCGATTGTCCTGGCAGTCGTCGACCGCGACGGTCGAAGCTGGAAATCCTACTGGATCTGCTCGTAGTTCTTCTTGCCCCAGCGATAGAACACATAGGACGGAAGGTTCGGATCGCCCTTCGCGTCGAACTTGAACTTGCCGAGCGCGGTGTCGAACTCCAGATCCTTCAGCGCGGCCACGACCTTCTCGCCTTCCGTCGTACCCGCTTTTTCGGCGGCCTGTGCCCAGGTCTGGACCGCGGCGTAGGTGTAGACGACATAGCCTTCCGGGTTGACGCCCTTCTTTTCGAGCGCGTCCACGACCTCTTTCGCGGCCGGGTTCTTGCGCGGATCGGGGGAGAAGGTCATGAGCGTGCCTTCCACATCGTCGCCCGCGATCGAGCCGAGTTCGGTCGAGACGAGCGCATCGCCGCCGACGAGGATCGTCTTCAGGTTCTGCCCACGCGCCTGGCGGATGATGAGACCGGCTTCGGTGTGGTAGCCGCCCAGATAGACGACATCGATGCCGTTCTGCTTCAGCTTGGTGACGATGGCCGTGTAGTCCTTTTCGCCGGGCGTGATCGCCTCGTAGAAGACTTCCTGCTTGCCCGCAGCGTTCAGCGCTTTCTTGGTTTCGTCGGCGAGGCCCTGGCCGTAAGCCGTCTTGTCGTGGAGGATCGCAATCTTCTTGTCGGCGAATTCCTTCGCGAGATAGGCACCCGCGACGCCGCCCTGCTGATCGTCACGTCCGCAGATGCGATAGGTGAAGTCGCCCGAACGCTCGTCCGTCAGCTTCGGGTTGGTGGAACCGGGCGAGATCTGAACGACGCCCTGTTCGTTGTAGACGCTCGAAGCAGGGATCGAGGAACTCGAACAGAAGTGCCCCGCGACGAAGACCACCCCGGAGGAAGCCAGTTGCTCGGCGACCGCGCGCGCCTGCTTCGGGTCGCACTGGTCGTCGCCGAACTGAAGCTTGAGCTGCTTGCCGAGAACGCCGCCCTTTGCATTGATGTCGGCGACGGCTGCCTCCGCGCCCGCCTTGAACTGGGCGCCGAAGGTCGCTTCCTTGCCCGTCATCGGACCTGCGACTGCGATGGAGATGTCATCCGCCCAAGCCGGGGCGGCTGCGGCCCCAAGACCGAGAAGGGCCAGACCTGCCAGAATTTTGCGCATATATCGTCCTCTCCAAGTGCTTTTTCATCTTATGGACTGCGGAATGCGGAAGTTCAGTCTCGACGGGATTGCGGCGGGCTCTTGGCGTCGTGCAATGGCCGCCACGTCAGCGGGCTCGTTTCCACAGCGAGCCAGCCATACTGCCGAAGCATTTGCACTGTGCGTTGCCGGGAAAACCCGATTGCCGCGAAAACGAGCAGCACGACTGCATCGACGAGATAGTAATGAAGCGATAGTAGCGAGCCCTGAGACTGGCGCCAGCTTTCAAGCGTCGCACCCGCAAACAGTCCCCAGTGCAGAAAGCGCACCGCCGCCGTCAGCAGCATCACCTGAAGACCCGCCTGCCAGATAGGGTTCCACCCGCGCGCCGCCGCGCGCCCGATCATGTAGGCCGCGCCGCCTCCGGCCAACACGGTGACGAACAGGAAGGCCCAGAACGAGGTTTCCCAGATCACGCCCATGGCGCATCCCCCACAGGTCTGCCGCGAGAAAAAGGCGATCCATCAGGCATGAACGCCCCCTTCGAGATAGGCCGCCTTGATGTCGTCGCGAGCGAGAAGCTCGGACGCCGGTCCCGCCATCGTGATCTGACCGTTGACCATCACATAGCCGCGATGGGCGAGTTTCAGCGCGTGAAAAGCGTTCTGCTCGACGAGGAAGACGGTAAGACCCTGCCTGCGGTTCAAATCGCGGATCACCGAAAAAATCTGTTTGACGATGAGCGGGGCGAGACCGAGCGACGGTTCGTCGAGCAGCAAAAGCTTTGGCCGCCCCATGAGCGCCCGGCCGATGGCGAGCATCTGCTGCTCGCCGCCCGAGAGCGTGCCGCCTCGCTGCCCTTGCCTGCGTTCGAGTACGGGAAACAGGCTGAAGACGGTTGCGAGATCACCCTTTATCGAGGCGTCGTCGTTGGGGCCGAGCAGGGCGCCCATGAGCAGGTTCTCGTAAACCGTCATGCGCGGGAAGATGCGGCGGCCTTCCGGCGACTGCGCGATCGACAGCCGCATGATGTCATGCGTCGGCATGGCCGTGATGTCGCGGCCGTCGAACACGATGCGGCCGGAGCGCGCGCGCGGATCGCCGCAGATCGTGTTCATGAGCGTGGTCTTGCCCGCGCCGTTCGAGCCGATCATCGTGACGATCTCGCCCTCGAAAACGTCGATGTCGACGCCCTTCAGCGCCCGGATCGCACCGTAATAGGTTTCGACGCCGCGCACGGTGAGAAGCGGCTTCATGGTTCAACCTCCGCGCCAATGTCGGCCACTTCATCGTCGGGAACGCCCAGATAGGCCGCGATCACGCGCGGATCGGCGCGGATCTCCTCGGGCGTGCCTTCGGCGATCTTCCTGCCGTAGTCGAGCACGGCTATGCGGTCGGAAATCTGCATGACCACGCCCATGTCGTGCTCGATGAGGAGGATGGACAGCGCGTGCTCCTCGCGAATCTTGAGAAGGAGCGCGTTCAGCTCGTGACTTTCGCGCGGATTGAGCCCGGCGGCCGGTTCGTCAAGGCAGAGCAGCACGGGATCGGTGCACATGGCCCGCGCGATTTCAAGCCGCCGTTGCGCACCATAGGGAAGGTCGCCCGCCGGGTCGTCGGCGCGGTCGATGAGGCCGATTTCGCGGAGCCAGTACGCCGCCTTGTCTATGGCTTCGGCTTCCGCGCGCCTGAAGCTCGACAGCCCGAGCAGCCCCCCGATGGTGTAGCCGGAGGCCGCGTTCAGCACGGTGTGCTGCGCGACGAGCAGGTTTTCGAGAAGCGTCATGCCCGCAAACAGCCGGATGTTCTGGAATGTGCGCGCCACGCGGGCGACCCGCGCGATTTCGAAGCCCGGCATGCGTTCGAGAAGGAACACCGCCCCGGCGCCGTCCGCCTTCATCCACTGCTTGCCCCGGAACGTCGCCGCGGGCAGCGCCTCGAACGCGGCTTCCGAACCGTGAGCAAGCGCGATGCGCCCCTCCGTCGGCTTGTAGAAGCCCGTAATGCAGTTGAAGAAGGTCGTCTTGCCCGCGCCGTTTGGGCCGATGATGGCGGTGATGTCGCCGCGCCGCGCGGTGAAGGACAGCTTGTCTACGGCGAGAAGCCCGCCGAAGCGCATGGTGAGGTTCTCCACACGCAGGAGGTCGTCGCGGATTGCGTCGCTTGCGCCGTCTGCCATCAGCCGCGCCCTTCCTTGACGAAGCTGCCCGATATGTTCTTCCTCGCGTTGAGAAAGGCCGACGGCGTACGTCCGGACATGAGCCCGCGCGGACGCCAGATCATGACGAGCACCATGGAAAGCCCGAAAATGAGCATGCGGTAGTCCTCCAGGTCGCGGAAGCGCTCCGCGCTGCCGATGAGGATTACGGCCGCGATCACGACGCCGAGTTGCGAGCCGAGGCCGCCCAGCACCACGATGGCGAGCACCAGCGCCGATTCCATGAAGGTGAACGACTCGGGGCTGATGAAGCCTTGCCGCGCGGCGAAGAACGAGCCCGCGAAGCCGCCGAACATCGCGCCGATGGCGAATGCGGTCAGTTTGGTCGTGACCGTGTTGATGCCGACAGACCGGCAGGCGATCTCGTCCTCGCGCAGCGCTTCCCAGGCGCGGCCGATGGGCAGGCGACGCAGGCGCAAGGTTATGAAGTTCGTGAGGAGCGCGAGCGCGAGGATGACGTAATAGAGGAACACCATGCGGTGCATCGGGTCGAATTTCAGTCCGAACACGTTCGCGAAGGTGCTTTCGCCGGTGCGGTCGAAGGGCAGGCCGAAGAAAGTGAGTTTCGGGATCTTGTTGACGCCGTTCGGGCCGCCCGTGAGGCTCTGCCAGTTCAGAAGAACAATGCGGATGATTTCGCCGAAGGCCATCGTCACGATGGCGAGGTAGTCTCCGCGCAGTCGAAGCACCGGGAAGCCGAGCGTGATGCCCCACAAGGCCGCGAAGAAGCCTGCAAGCGGCAGGCAGACCCAGAACGACCAGCCGAATTGCGTGGAGATGAGCGCATAGGTGTAAGCGCCGACCGCGTAAAAGGCGACATAGCCGAGGTCGAGAAGCCCCGCGAGGCCGACGACGATGTTCAGCCCCCAGCCAAGCATGACGTAGATCAGGATCTGCGTCGCCGTGTCGATGGCGTAGCGCTGTGACGGGCCTACCGTCAGCATCGGAAGAGCGAGCGCGATCAGAAGCAGTGCGATGGGAAACTCGCGCCCGAAGTCGGCCGTAAGGCGCTTCAGGATGCCCTGTCCGACCGCCTCTTCCGGCGTCTGCCCGATAAGGAGGCGAGCCGCCCGCACAATGGCCATGGCGCCAACGACGAGGAACGAGCTTTCGCATGCGAAAGTGATGAGGTCGGTCACAGCCCCAAGCGCCGGGTGGCCAAATCCGGCCCCCGCCACCAGCGAAGTGCGGAAGCCGGGAATGCTGTAAAGCGCGAGCCCGAACGTGACGCCAACCGCACCCGCGATCTTCAGGACCGGCAAGGCCGATGGGACAAGCGAGGCAAAGGTGCGTCCGTCTTTCATCCTGCGCCAGATGAAGACATCCAGCAGGAGCCGCCCCACGGCGACGGCCGTAGCAAGCGCGAGCGCCTTGCCGAATTGCGGCAGGAGAATCAGCACGCCGTTCACGGTTTCGGTTCTGAGGCCCACGATGGAGCCGAACAGCAGAAGCGCGATGACGAATGTGATCCCTGCGTCCTTCAAAACGTCGGCGGTGATAAAGCCCTTGGGAAGCGTTCGGGTGACGGGCGACGTTTCAGGCTGAAGCGTGTCCGTCATCTTTTAGACCTTCTCCACTTCAGGGCGACCGAGAAGGCCGGATGGCATGAAAATGAGCACGATGGCGAGGATGGAGAACGCCGCGACATCCTTGTATTGCGCGGTGAAATAGCCTGCCCAGAACACTTCGATGAGGCCGATGAGGAGGCCGCCCAGCATGGCGCCCGGCAACGATCCGATGCCCCCGAGTACGGCGGCCGTGAAAGCCTTGATGCCCGCGACAAAGCCCACGAAGAAGTCGATCACGCCGTAATAGGCAAGGAACATGAGCCCCGCCACGGCAGCCAGCGCGGCGCCGATCACGAAGGTGAGCGAGATCGTGCGATCCACATTCACCCCGCAAAGCGCGGCCATCTTGCGGTCCTGCTCGCAGGCACGCTGCGCGCGGCCCAGGGATGTGCTGTTGATGAGGTACGAGAAGGCCGCCATCACGACCACCGTGGTCACGACGATCAGGATCTGCATGTAGGACAGGCTCACGGCGAAGCCGCCATCGCCCTCGGACAGGGTGAAGCCGCCCCGGATGACGGGCGGCAGGGGCTTCGAGCGCGCGCCCTGCGTGAGCGCCACGAAGGTCTGAAGCGCGATCGACATGCCGATGGCGGTGATGAGGGGCGCGAGGCGGAAGGAATTTCGCAAGGGGCGGTAGGCAAGGCGTTCGATGGCCCATCCCCAGAGGCCGGTCAGCGCCATGGCGATGACGAGCGCGAGAAGCAGCGCGAGCGGAACGGCGGTGACGCCCAGCGCGAAAAGCGAGAGAATGGCGATCAGGGCGACGAACGCGCCGATCATGAACACTTCGCCATGCGCGAAATTGATCATGCCGACGATGCCGTACACCATCGTATAGCCGATTGCGATGAGCCCGTAGATCGAGCCGAGAGTCAAACCGTTGATGAGTTGTTGGGCGAAATAGTCCATCGAGAGTTCCGCTTCGGTGCGGCCGGTATGTAAACCGGCACGAGCCCACGATGTAGTCTAATCCGGGGGGCTGCGACAACAACTACCGGCAGCGGGCCGCGCATTGTTATGCAGGATTCGGACCGACGCGGCGCAAAAACCCGACGGGGTCAGGCGTGGGCGTCGAAAGCCTCCGCCCTTCGGTGCGCGTTCGTGCGCGAAGACGCCGGGCGGTCGTCGTCGAGAATGTCGAGGATCGCGCGTGCTCTGGCGTTACGGAGAGAGTAGATGACGTGATGGCCGTGCCGCTCCGCCGCGACGATGCCGTCGAGGCGGAGCCGCGCCAGATGTTGCGAAGCGAGGCTTTGCCGCAAGCTCAGGCGCTGGCAAAGATCCATGACCGTATGCGGAGCTTGACCGAGAAGGCGAAGGATCTGGAGCCGGTGCGGATTGGCGAGCGCGCGCAGCATGTTGGCCGCCTGCACAGGGCCGTGTCCCGCCGCAACATCGTCTGCCCTTGCTTCGCCTGTCCCGTCGAGTTTTCCCATGCCCACGCCCCGTAATTGCTGACTCTGCGTCTTGTCTCGTTCGCACGATGATAAGGGGTTTCGAACATCTCCGGTTTCAGATGTTTGCCAGAACGGTTCAAATAAACGAGAGGCGCATAAACGAGAGGCACATTTCAGGCGCCGAAATCCTCATCGAAAGCGCCGGGCAGATTGAAGCTTCGCTGCACGATCTGGGAAGGGCGCCCGCAAAGGTGCTTTTCAAAGCCGTCGTCCAGTGCGCGGGCATAGACGGCAAGCGACGCATCCACCGCTTCCACGGTCCGCTCGATGTCGTTCGCGGTATGGGAATAGCAGACGGCGAGCGAGGGGCAGATGACGCCGCCGCGGATCATCTCCTGCAGGAAAAGCGACCGGTATCCCTGGGAGGGTTTCCGGTCGCGGTCGAGCGTCGCGAAGACAAGGCAGCAATCGCGGCCATGGACGGAGACATGGTCCCGCAGGCCGTGACGGCGGATTGCCTGCTCGAAGCCCTCGCGCAACGATGCGCCGAGCCGATGCAGCGTTTCGATGACCGGTTGATCCTGGTAGGTCTCGATGGTTGCAACAGCAGCGGCGAGAGGCCCGGTTTCGCCGCCGTGAGTGGTGGAGAGCAGGAACACGCGCGGCTTGTCGTGGTGCTGAAAGCCGCCGAGCCGCATGAACTCGCGTTTGCCGCACAAGGCTGATACGGAGAAGCCGTTGCCGAGCGCCTTGCCGAATGTGCTGAGGTCGGGCTCGATACCGTAGAGGGCCTGCGCGCCGCCATTCGCCCACCTGAAGCCGGTGATCATTTCATCGAGGACGAAAAGCGCGCCATTGCGATGGCACAGCTCCTTCAGCCGATGCAGGAAGCCGTCCTTCGGATCGGCGCCGCGCGAGGGTTCGAGGATGATTGCCGCGATCTTGCCGGGGTAACGGTCGAAGAGTGCCGCAGCGCTGTCGAGATCGTCATACCTGAACGTCAGCGTAAGGTCTTTCGTCGCCTGCGGGACGCCGGCTCCCATCGCCGTCGTGCCGATGAACCAGTCGTCGACGGAGAAAAACGGGTGATCCGAGCAATAGGCGACATGGTCGCGTCCGGTGTAGGCCCTCGCAAGTTTGATCGCGCCAGAGGTGGCGTCCGAGCCGTCCTTGCAGAACTTCACCATCTCGGCGCCGATCAGGCTCAGGAACCGCTCGGCGCACTCGACCTCGATGGGGCTCGGCCGGGTGAAGTTGCAGCCTTTCGCGATCTCTTTCTGGACCGCATCCACAACGGCGGGAAAGGCATGCCCGAGCGTGACGGCGCGGTTTCCCATCCCATACTCGATGAACTCGTTGCCATCGACATCCCAGACGTGGGAGCCACGCCCGCGCGCGATGAAACCCGGCGCGAGGACGGGATATTGGTCGAGACCCTTGGCGTAGGTGTGGCATCCCGCAGGAATGAGATGATGGGCTCTCGCCTGAAGCGTCTTCGACCTGGAAAAGGACTGATGTGACATATCCCGCCTCAAGAACTGCGCCGGCATTCGGAGACTTTGGTGCAGCCCCATTTGTTTCGATGTCGATTCAAAATGTAGAGATTGCGATTGCTGGCGTCGCAGTCCACGGCCTAAGCACCCGCATTCTCCGTCGTAATATGGACGGATCCGCCCAAGAATTAGACGCGAATGCACTGTTTGGACAAGAGCACGAGACTGTTTCTCTTGAACTTGGTTAAGCCCTCGATCCGTCTTTGTTTGTCTTGCCGTCACTAGAAATTTGTGCCAACACGTCCGATGACGTGCGCATTTGCCTCGCCATTTGTAGGCATGCAAGCAAGATCATGCGCATCAGGAGCAACTGGGACGTATTGATCCGAACGCATGCGGTTTCCAGTGGAAGTCAATACACCGGATATCGGCGATGATTTTGTAAAAGGCTGGTTGTTTCTTGAGTTTCCCGATGCATGATGTCGTCGTCGATCCCGAAGATCGCGAGATCGATTTCAGAAAGATCCTGAACGCGCTCTTCACCAATGCGCGTCTGGTTATCGCAGCCGCGGGGCTTGGCGTCGCGCTCGCCGTGCTTCTCATCGTGGTCTCGAACCCTGCCTACAAGGCGACAGCCAAGGTTCTCATCGACACGCGACAACAGAACATTCTTTCCAGCGAGGAACTCGTCAAAAGCGCCATCTTCGACACATCGGCAATCGACACGCAGGTTGAACTTCTCACATCGGGCAGTGTGGCGCGCCGGGCGCTGGCCGAACTGTCGGAGAAGTCGACACCGGGCGAGACAAAGCGGGAAACCTTCACGGACAAGGAAATTCGCGCATTTCTCGCCAAGCTCTCGGTTGCGAGAAAGGGGCTGACCTACGTTCTCGACGTCACTTTCTCGGCTCGCAACGCCGCCGACGCTGCCAACGCCGCCAACGTCATCGTGAAAGCCTATATCGATGAGGCTGCCGCCGCCGACACGAGCGCCGCGCAAAAAGCCAACGCCTGGCTGCAGGGCCGCATCAAGAACCTCGAACCCCAGGTCATCAGGCTCGAAAAGCAGATGCAGGACTACAGGGCCGTAAATGGACTTGTCAGCGTCGGCGAGCAGACCGTCGAGGAGCGAAATCTCGTCGAATACATAGGCCAGCTCGGCCTTGCGAGAGCCGCACTCGCCGAGGCGCAGGCCAAGCGCGACCTCGACCAGTCGAAAAGCGCAGTGTCGCTCCAGTCGCAGGATGCCTATTTGATTGCGAAAACGAAGGTTGCCCTGTTGGAGCGGGGGCTCGACACCCTGCGTGGCGAAGTTGTCGAGCGGCGGGAAAAGGAACTTCAGCTTCAGGAGATGGAGCGGGAGGCAACGGCCGCGAAAGAGCTTTATGCGCTGCTCCTGAAGCGGCAGCGCGAGATCGAGGCGCAGGAAAGCCGCAGCGCCGCCTATGCCCGCGTCGTTCAGGAGGCGCTGCCCCCGGCATGGCCATCCTGGCCGCCTAAGGCGCTCCTTCTTCTTGCGGGCGCGTTCATCGGTTTCGTGGCGGGTGTGCTCCTCGTGGTGGCAAGGCTCGTCGCAAGTGCAAGGGGGGTCACCCTGCACTCGCTTCGTCCCGCATTCGACGGCGGCATCCGCGACGCGCGGCCTACGGGGCGCGATGCGTAGATCGATCCTCTATTCCGTCCTGGACCAGGCGGCCCTCAGTGCCTTCAACTTCGCGCTCGCCTTCGCGCTCATCCGCATCTGGAGCGACAACCCCGAGGTTTTCGGCGTCTATTCGATGGTTTTCGCCGGCTCGCTTGCGCTCATCTCGGTGCAGAATGCGCTGATCAATGCACAATTCACCATCCTTCGCCCCAAGGCGACGAGCGAAAGCGACGAGTCCACTCTTCTTTCGATGTTCTGGACGGTGAACGTCGCCGTCGTAATCTGCGCGATGCTGCTGATGTTCGCCTCGATCCTCGCCACAGGCAGCGACCTTGCGCTTGCGGCCTCGGCCGCAGCCTATGTCGGCGCGACCCTTCTGCGCGAATACACCCGCAGCCATCATTTCTCCGACATGAATGTCCTTGCCGTCCTCGCGCTCGACGGCGTGTCGCTTGCCATCAGTATCGGCCTCTTCGCGGCCGCCTATGCGTTCGGGCCGCCGCTCGGCCTGCCGATCCTGTTCGCGATCCTGGCGGCGGGGCTCCTCATCGCTTCTGGCCTCGCGATCCGCATGCATCGTCAGCATTATCGCATTCTCGCCGATCGGGAGACGGTGGCCTTTTATCGGGCAGTGTGGCGCAAGCATTCCTTCTGGGCGCTGATGGGCGTGCTCACGTCGGAGTTTCAGCAGCGCGGCTATGTTTTCGTGGTTGCGGCGGCTTTCGGCGCGGGAAGCGTGGCGCTGATACAGGCCGCCGCGTTGCTGTTCCGGCCGATTCAACTCGTGACGCACGCCTGGGGCAAGCTCGCGCGTGCTGTTCTCGCCGACCATCTGGCCAGGGGAGATGTCGCCCGCGCCCGCGCGTTCACGCTTCAAAGTTTCGCGGTGCTTGGCGCGCTGTTCCTCGCTTTCAGTGCGGCGCTGGCGCTTGGCTGGCCCTTCATCAGCGATGTCCTCTTTCGAGGGCGCTACACGGACCTCGGCGCAATCGTGGTGCTGTGGGGGATCGCGGCGGCAGTCATCATGAGCACAGGCATTTTCAGTCTCGAAGTGCAGACGCTCATGCGGTTCAGGGAATTGAGTTTCGGCGCGGCGCTGGGCGCGCTGGTCTGCGCGGTCGTGCTGGCGGCAGTGGTCCTGTTCGGCGATTTCCGTGCTTCGGTTCTCGCTGTCATCGGGGGACAATTGGCGTTCTTTGCCGTGGTTTTGTGCCTTCTGCCCAAGACCAAGCCCCGGTTCGCCGCCAAAATCGGGCCTGCGCCGGAGCTTCGGACGAAGGGCGCGCCCCCTTCGTCGCTCGAAAGAGGCGTAGCCGAACCATGATTCTCACCCGCCGCGAATTCCTCGGCTGCACGTCGCTCGCGATCTTGACCGCGGCGCTTGACGGGGCTCGGGCCGAGGATGGCGATCCAGCGCTGAGACAGCTTGGCGGGGAAAAGGGGCTCGTGATCGGCTCCGCATTTTCGACGACCGAACTCAACCCCGGCGACGAGCGCCTTTTCGGGCGCGAAGTCGCGCGGATTACCCCCGAAAACGAATTGAAGATGACCGCCATCAGGCCGACGCGCGAGACGTTCGATTTCACCCGCGCCGACGCCATCGCCGATTTCGCCGGGCGAGCCGGTCTCGAAATGCGCGGCCACACGCTCATCTGGAACAATGACCGGCAGCCGGAGTGGCTTTCGACGCTCTCCGAGGCCGAGATGCGTTCGACCCTCGAAGAGCATATCGAGCGCACCGTGGCGCATTACCATGGCCGCATCGAGGTGTGGGACGTGATCAACGAACCGGTCGGCGCCGTCGCGTTCGGGCGTTACATGCTGCGCGACGGACCGTTCGTTCAGCGTCTCGGGGCGGACTATATCGCGCTTGCCTTCCGCACCGCGCGCGCGGTCGCTCCCGCAGCAAGGCTCGTGCTCAACGAGACGCACACCGAGCGCGACGACCGCTTCGGCCGGGATTATCGCAGGCGCCTCCTCCATCTGATCGACCGACTTCAGGATGCGGGCGTGCCGCTGGACGGGATCGGCCTGCAAGGCCATCTCCAGCCCGACAAGCCGTTCGATCCGGATGGTTTCGGCGCCTTTCTCGACGAGATCGCGCGCCGGAAGCTTTTCATCGAAATCACGGAACTGGACGTCAACGACGCGAGCTTTCCCGACGACGTAGCGGCACGGGACCGGGCCGTCGCCGAAACATATCGGCGCTTCCTCCGCACCGCGCTCGCGAACCCTGCTGTAAAGAGCCTGAGCTTCTGGCAACTCGGCGACGGCGCAAGCTGGTATTTCGCGCAGTCGGTGGACGAGAACCCGTCGAGCCAGCGCCGTCCGCGACCGCTGCTTTACGATGGAAACATGCGGCCGAAAGCAGCCTTCGACGCAGTGGCGGATGAACTGAGGCGGATGCCCCCACGTACGGGCGGCTAACCGGCAGACGGTTCTCCGGAGGACGTATCACGCGCAGCGAGGCGTCGCGCCGTCATGAAACACAGCGCGACCGTGATGATCCACGGCATCGCGAGGCCGCGCGCGAGCGACGATTCGGTCACATTATGCATGAGCAGGAAGATCAGCAGCGAAAGGGCGAACAGGAAGAAGGCCCGGTCGCTGACCCGCAGGCGGTCGACCGCAACGAGGACCTGCCACAGGAATGCGATCATGAACGCAAGCCCCACCGCGCCGACCGTCAGGGCGAGGTCGAGATATCCGTTATGCGATTGGGTCAAGAGATGAATGAAGGGCGGGCTCGCCTGAAGGTTCGGCGCATCGAACCCCACGCCCCAGAAGGAACCGTAGCCGAAGCCTAAAAGCCATCGTGTCCGCCACTGTTCGACCGAAAACGCCCAGATTTCATCGCGCCCGGTGAAGGACGCGTCCGGCAGTACCGTGCCGAGCGCGTCGGCGACCGTCATATCGAGCACCACGGTCACGACGAGAAGCAGGCAAGTGACGAGAGCCGCCCCGAGCGCCAAAATTACCGGCATTTGCAGCCGCGTCTCCCTCGCCG
Source organism: Rhodomicrobium sp. (assembly GCF_047605405.1). Classification (NCBI taxonomy): domain Bacteria; kingdom Pseudomonadati; phylum Pseudomonadota; class Alphaproteobacteria; order Hyphomicrobiales; family Hyphomicrobiaceae; genus Rhodomicrobium; species Rhodomicrobium sp. The sequence goes on from NZ_JASGFR010000006.1 coordinate 12,478, forward strand.
CAAGAAGGATGAGCCACGCGAGTGTTGGCGCGGCGATGGTGAGCGCCAGGGCCGTCTTGTTTCCCGAGAGCAGGAGCAGAGCCACCCACGCCGCGAGATAGACCGTGTTTACTGCGCGCGAGAGCGATCCTTCCAGCCTGGTTCGCCACATCGCGCCGATGAAAAGCCCCGTCGCCGCGATCACGCCTAGGAAGTTCTTGTCGCCGGAAACCCCTCGAAAAAGGCCCCGGTAGTCGAACGAAAACGGGAAGGCGAGGCTTGCCAGATTGGCGATCAGGGTGATGGCGAAAGCAAGATAGGCGACCCGGAGCACCTCGTCTTCCGATCGGCAATAGGCGGTTGCGCCTGCGGCGCAGTAGACGCCGATGACAAGAAGGAGCGTACGACGAAACGAGATGTCGGGATGCGTGGCCCATGCCGCCGAGAGGAGGCAGAACGCGAGAAAGATCGGCAGCAGCCAGAGGGTTGGCAGGAGCCGGACGAGCCGCCCCGGTCCGCGCAGCAGGATGACGAGCGTCACGAGGCCCGCCATCGACAGCCAGACAAGCTGATTGGCGAGATCGCTGGTCGCTGTGCTGACGGCAAAGGAACCTGTCTGCAAGTCGGTGAAATCGACCGGCGAAATGTCGGGCGGGAGCATTTCGGCGATCCGAAGTAGGATGACGAGCCAGAGAAGGGCAGGCAGCCACGCAAGCGGCGCCGGCGTGCGGTCGGTCGCGTCCCTCATGGCTTTAGCGCCCTCGCGACACGGTCGAGATAGTCCCGGTAGGCGGCGAGCGTTCGGGCGGAAATGCCTTCGGGATCGAACGCGTCGAGCGGTGCGGAGATGCCCCGGCGTGGGCGTTCCGCGCGCGCGACATCAAGCGCCTCGCGCAAGCCCTCCGGCGAAAGCGGCTGCGGCAGCGGCACGAACCAGCGCAGGCCGAGATGTTCGGAAAGCGCCTTGAGCGAGCCGAGTTCCGGCGCACATACCGGCACTTCATAGGACAGAGCCAGCAGCACGCTGCCCGAGTTGAGAACGTGCTTGAAGTTGAACGCGCCGAGATCGGCGGCGGAGTAGATCACAGCCATTTCGTCGTCCGACACGCGATGCGGGCGAACGATCAGACGCCCCGCGTTTTCGCTGGCGAGACGGACAAGAGCCGAGAGATAAGCCGCATCGTCGCAAGCTCCGGCGATCAGGAGTTTCTCATCGTCCCGCGCGATCTGAAGAAAATTTCGCGCCAGTTCGAGAATGCCCTTGCCGGGCCGGATCGCGCCGACTGCGGCGAGAATGAAATCCGACGCCCCCACGCCGAGCGCATCGCGAGCGCGGGCGGTGTCGACGCGCGGGGGATAAGCGGTACGATAGTGCGGATGCGGGATGACGATCCTGTCGACCGGGGCGAGTTGCGGATACGCGTCGAGACAGCGCCGCTCCGCTTCGGCCGTCAGGTTGATGACGAGATCGAGCTTCGAGCAGAACGCCGCCATGTAATTTCGCCAGATCCGGTCGCGGGGCTCCCCCAGCGGCTCGTGCGGCGCGATGTTGTGCGCCGTCCAGACGACGATGCCGCCTTGGCTTTTCACCCGGTCCATCTGTTGCAGCATGCGCCTTGCGTAGAGGCGCGACAGGAAAGGATGGGCGCGCGACACGCGGCCCCAGAATATGCGTTCGGGCCAGTGGACGTGAAGAACGTCGGTATCGGCGGGGCACGCGCGATAGAAGGAGAATTCCGTGACAGCGCAGCCCTGTCCCGTCATGGGCTCATGGATGAGCCACGTGTAGGGATTGACGGCGCGATCGGCGGGGCCGGGGCAGGCGACGATGCGCATCGCGCGGGCGTCGGATCCATCGATGCGGCGCGGCGGCGATGATAACCCGCAAGCAAAATCGGGCGAGAGTGACACGGCTTCTCTGATATGCGGCTAGATTTTTTCAGAACGCTAGCATCCCTGGGCGCGAAGATCTCATCGTTTGTTCGTTTCGGTTAAAGATATAAAATTTGACGATTAACCACGCGCACAATACATCCGCCTACTCAGGTTTTTACGCGTTGCGATGCTCTGTGTCTTTGTCTAGACCGAACGATCACGGAGTTTGCAAGATGAAAATATTCTTGACCGGGCATCTGGGCTACATCGGCACCATCATGGCCCCCATGCTCGCCGACGCGGGCCACGCCGTTACCGGTTGCGACGCCGATCTTTACGAGCGGTGCACCTATGCGGCGGGCGGTCAGATCGGTGACTTCCCAAAGCTGCGAAAGGATGTGCGCGACGTTCAGGTGCAAGACCTGGAAGGCTTCGATGCCGTCGTTCACCTCGCTGCGCTGTCCAACGATCCGTTGAGCGACCTCAATCCCGACATCACCTACGCGATCAATCACAAGGCGAGCGTGCGCCTCGCCGAGCTGGCGAAGCGGGCGGGTGTGCACCGCTTTCTCATGGCATCTTCGTGCAGCAACTATGGCCGTGCAGGCGAGGGGCTCATTGACGAAACCGGCGATCTCAATCCGGTCACGGCCTACGGACAATCCAAGGTGCGCTCCGAGCGGGATATCGGCGCCCTCGCGGACGACGGCTTTTGCCCCGTTTTTCTTCGCCCTGCCACGGCGTACGGCGTGTCGCCCCGCATGCGCTTCGACATCGTGCTGAACAATCTCGTCGCCTGGGCGGTGACGAAGGGCGTCATCTACATGAAGTCCGACGGTACGCCGTGGCGCCCGGTGGTTCATATCCGCGACATTTCGCAGGCGTTCCTGCGCGCGCTCGAAGCGCCGCGCGACGTGGTCTTCAATCAGGCGTTCAATGTCGGCAGCACGGAACACAATTACCGCATCCGCGATCTCGCCGAGGTGGTAGCCGGGGTCGTGCCCAACTGCCGGATCGAATACGCGGCCGATGCTGGCCCCGACACGCGCTCCTACCGCGTGGATTTCGGCAAGATCGAACGCGAACTCGGCTTCAAGGCTGAATGGGACGCAAGGAAGGGCGCGGAGGAACTTTACAACTCCTATCGGGAGGCTGGCCTGACGCTCGACGATTTTGAAGGACCGCGCTATCAGCGCATCGGGCACATCAAGTCGCTGCTGGCGGCAGGCATCCTCGCGCCCGATTTGAGGCACGTGCCCAAGGCGGCGGCCTGAGCGTGGGCGAGGCGCCGAAACCGGCGGCGGTGCCCCCCGGTCTTGAGGCCGATGCGGGCGTAACGATCCACGCGATTGCCGCCGAGATTTTTCCGCTTTGCCGAAGCATTACCGGAGGTGGCGTGAGGGAGACCTTGCGCCGTCTTGGCCGTCACATTCCGCTCGACGTGGTCGAGGTGGAGAGCGGCTCGCCTGCGTGCGACTGGACCGTGCCGGACGAATGGACCATCCGCGCAGCCTATATCGAGAACGCGGCTGGTGAACGGATCGTCGATTTCCGCGCGAACCCGCTGCACGTGATGAGCTACAGCGTCGCCGTGGACGAGGTCATGCCGCGAGACGCGTTGAAACGCCACGTTTTCACACTTCCCGAACAGCCGGACCTGATCCCCTACCGCACGTCCTATTACGCGCCCAGCTGGGGCTTCTGCATGGCGCATCGGCAGTTGGAAGCGCTGCCGGACGGACCTTACCGCGCCGTCATCGATGCCGATCTCGCGCCGGGCCGCCTCACTTATGGCGAGTGTTACCTGCCGGGCGAGACGCCGGAGGAAGTGCTGCTTTCCGCGCACATCTGCCATCCCGGCATGGCGAACGACAATTGTTCCGGCCTTGCGCTTCTCACCTACCTCGCGAAACAGCTGACGGGTGAGAAAAAGCGCTACAGCTATCGCTTCCTGTTCGCGCCCGGGACCATCGGCGCGCTGACATGGCTCGCCCGCAACGAAGAGGCTGTTTCGCGCATCCGCCACGGGCTCGTGCTCTCCTGCGTCGGCGACGGCGGCGGTCCGTATTACAAGCGCAGCCGCCGTGGCAATGCCGCCATCGACCGCGCCATGGACCATGTCCTGAGGCTCAACAGCGCCGCGCCCGAGATCGTGGATTTCGTCCCTTACGGCTATGACGAGCGCCAGTTCTGCTCGCCGGGCTTCAATCTGCCGGTCGGGCTGTTCCAGCGGAGCCGCTATGCGAGTTTCCCTGAGTATCACACTTCGGCCGACACGATGGATTTCATCACGCCCGAACACCTCGCGGAGAGCCATGCGCTTGTACGCCAGGCACTTTTCGTGATCGAAAACGACCGGTTCTATCGCAACCTGTTTCCCAGGGGCGAGCCGCAGCTTGGCCGGCGCGGGCTCTACGATGCGCTCGGCGGCGATCCGAAGGCCGCTGAAAAGAACCTCGCCATGTTGTGGGTGCTGAACCTTTCGGACGGCGCGCATTCGCTGCTCGACATCGCCGAGCGCGCGAAGATGCCGTTCGCGACGATCCTTGCCAGCGCACGGCTTCTGGAAAGGCACAAGCTGATCGCGCCCGTCCTGGCCTGATCATACGCGAGCGATCTACACGCGGGCGGCGCGCAGGAACGGGATGCTGTCGAACATGAGTTCGGGACGGTAGCGGAAGGTCTCGGGGATTGCCGCCGACGCGGAATGGAGGGCGAGATAGGCGAAACACCGCGCCTTTTCCGCAGCGCTTAGGTCCGTTTTGCGCAGCATCGAAATGTAGTGGCCGAGTTTCACAAGTTGGGCGGATTTCAAACGGATCGATGGATCGATCCGCGATTGCACCGACGTCTTGCCCATCATGCTCGTCATTTCCGTGTGCATGCGCTTCCTGAAAAGTTTGCCGGGAGCTATGGCGTAGCGCCCGTGCAGCGCGAGTTCGGCGAGCAGCAGCTTGTCGGAGCCGAAAAAGCTTTGGTGGAGCACCGTCTTGAGCAGCGTTTCGCGGCGCATCAACCCGTAGATCGGCGCGCACATGATCTGGCCCGCAAGCACGGCGCGGAAGCGGCGGGTGCGCTCCCCCGAGCATGCGCAGTCGTCGCGATCGAGGAGCCAAGTTCTGCCGTTCTTGTCATCGAAGCAGGCGTGAAGGCCGGCGTCGTAGGGCAGAGCGCACCCATCTTTGTCGACGAGAGCGGTCTCGCTGTGGCTGACCGCCACCGACGCGTCGTCCCGGATTGCGGGAAAGCAGGCCGCGAGGTAGTCCGGCTCGTAAAGATCGTCGGCTGCGGACCATTTGAAATAGGGCGCGCTCGCAAGCTCGAAGACCCGATTGTAATTCGGGATCAGCCCGATATTCGTCTCGTTGCGGAAATATTTCACGCGGGCGTCGGCGGCGGCATAGGCGCGAAGCAACTCTTCGGTGCCGTCGTCTGATGCGTTGTCCGAGATCACGATATCGAAGTCGCCGAACGTCTGACACAACAAGCTGTCCATGAGCTGGCCGACATAGGGCAGCCCATTGTAGACCGGAACACCGATCGATATTTTCGCCATTGTACGCATCACAAAACCTCCGAACCCGCGAAACTCAATAAGCCTTGCGGGAGATGAAGCCGTAGACCGGCGTCATGAGAATGATCTTGATGTCGAGCCAGATCGCCCAGTTCTCGATGTATTCGAGATCGAGTCTCACGCGATGTTCCATCTGGGACGGCTTCAGCACTTCGCCGCGAAAACCGTTGATCTGGGCCCAGCCGGTGATGCCGGGCTTCACGCGGTGGCGCGTGGCATAATTCGCCAGGAGCCGGGAATAATAATCATTGTGGGCCAGCGCATGAGGTCTAGGCCCCACGACGGACATGTCGCCCTTGAGCACATTCAGGAACTGCGGCAACTCGTCGAGGCTCGTACGGCGAAGGAGACGCCCGACCCGCGTCACGCGGCCATCGGATTTCGAAGCCTGCACAACCTGCTTCCCGTCTTCGAGCACGGTCATCGTGCGGAATTTCAGCACGTGAATGACCTTGTTATTGAACCCATGGCGACGCTGGCGGAAGATTACGGGACCGGGCGAATCCAGTTTGATTGCAATGGCGATAAGAACCATCGCGGGCGCGAAAAGTAAAAGCGCGATCAGCGCGATGACGATATCCTCTATCTTCTTGACGAAGACGCCCCATTCCGAGATCGGGATGCGCTGTACCCCAATGGCGCCGAATTGCCCATAATGGCGCACCTGTCCCATGGAAAGATCGAGCGCACCGAAGTCGGGGACGATATTGACGTTTACCGGCAGCAGGCGGAGATGCTCGACTGCCTTGCAGAGAACGTCTTTTTCCGACGCCGGAACAGCCACGATCACATCGCTGACGAACGTGTTTTGACATTGCGTAACGATTTGCTGAAGACATCGGTCGAGATGCGCAGTGCAGTCGCAGGCCGAACCCTCCCGGGCGGGCGCCACGCTCGGGCAGAGTGTGTAGACGCCCGCAATGCTGACGGGCCCCAGACGTTCCTCCCTTCTGAGCCTCGCGACCGCATTTTGAAGCGGTTCGCCTGAACCGACTATAATGACGGCTGTCCGCAGATAGCCCCTCTGGAGCAGGCGCATGTAGGCCGAACGCCAGCCCACGCGGGTCACGAGCAGGATCGCATATGTGGCAATCAGCCAGCTGGAGAACCAGCCGCGCGAAAGCTGCGCACTTTCCTTGACGGCGAAGAGAACGAAAAGAGACAGTCCAAAGGCGAAGGCAACGATCAGGAACAGGCTGAAATAACCCCGCCAGATGCCGGGCCTGAGTATGTCTTCGTAATAATTCTGGCGGCGAAGCCCAAAATACAGGGAGATGACAACGATAAAAATGCAACTCGCGTGAAAGGAAGGCGCCTCCGCTTCCAGATAAATGGAAATATATAAATATTTTATGGAAAAGGCTGCCGCCACCACCAGAGCGATGTCGATTGCCATCGCGATATCGGAGAACATTCTTTGCGTAACAGCTTGTTCTTGCCGCTTTCCATCGACTGTAATATCCGAGATATCGAGATAATTGCTGGACATACCCCTCATTGCCGCCTTTAATTTATCCGTAACTTTCGATCAACCATTTTAGCGGAATGATTTGTAAAAGCGATCTGTTATAATCATAACTGTTTGTTATTATTAACGGCCGTCCAATTATTTTTGAGAATTATTTGCGGATAGTTTTAATTGCCTGGCTTCATTGTGGGGGAGCATCGCCCGAGCGCCACGCAGCGACCAACTCGGTGGGAAGTTTTGCCGGCCCTCCAACGACAACCACATCGCCGGGCCTCACGACACTCTCATAATTGGCGCTGATAAATATCTGCCCGCCCTCGGTTCTACGCATGATCTGCAGAAGGCGCCCCGGCCGCGCGGTCGATACGTCATGCAACTCGTTTTCCGGCCCTTTGAACTGCTCCACGATCTGCCGAGCCGCTTCATGAAGCGCGACATTCGACTGGATTCTTTCATCAAGGGCGGCCAGTTCTTCATCGATCTGGATCTGCCTGCGCAACGGCAAGTCGGAGACCGTCTGCTCAAGTTGCACAAGATCCCGCTGCGCGCGCGACATGGACCCAAAAAGCTCACGCCGGTTGCTTTCGAGCGTCGCGATATAGCTTTCCACGCTCAGGATGTCGGGACGCTTCGCCACTCCTTTGGCCAAAAGAGAGTTCAATTCTCCGAGATGCGCTTTCTTGACTTTCAATTCGTCGTCGATGCGCTTCAATTGCGCCGTGTAGTCGTTGATTTCCTGACGTGTCAGAGCGACTTGACGCTGACGCATCTCGATTTCGTCTCGCAGCGCTTTCCGGCGTAGCGTCAGGCTGCGCGTCTCTTCCTCCACCAGCTTTCGCGCCGCCTGCCCATCGACAATGCCGAAAACATCCGATGGAGGCTTGATCGACGTCTCTCCGGCCTTTTCCGCGAGAAGCGAGGCACGGCGGACAATCTGATATTTCGTCTGCTCCTGAATCTCGCGCATCCGCGACACGTTCTGCGCGACGTTGACGAATGTGCCGGGATCGGAATTCCCCAGCCGAAACAAGCCGCCCGCAACAGAAATGGCATGAAGCACGGTCATGCCGGGCGTGAAAGGATAGGAACCGGCTTTTGTCACGTCCCCGGTGACGAAGACGGGGCGCCATTCGACAACGTTCACCACGACATGGCCGGCTGCCTTGCCGGGATCCTGCGAAAAGCGCTCGGAGATTGCCCTCGTCAGTTCGCCGACCGTTTTTCCGGCCGATTGAAAGGTGCCGAGGACGGGCAGGGTGATCGTGCCGTCCGACTGGATGTTAACTTCGCCGGAAAGGTCGGCATTGCCAAAGAAGCTGATATTCAGCCTGTCGCCAACCCCGAGTTCATCGCGGGAACCGCCTTCCGAAGACCGGCTCTGGCCCGTCGTTGGCGATGTCGTCGCATCGGCCGCAAATGCATCCAGTCCCTTGAAGTGAAAGCTGACAAAAGTTGCGAATAAAAAAGCCAACACTTGACGCATTTTACGCATCCTTAAGTCAAAATTTGCATATATTAACCTCATATGTGCAGGGCCAATGCAAGGTTAACGTCGGTATCCAAATTTTACTGCTATCGTTCTGATGCGAAATAGTCAACTCACTAATTTGAAACCAAGTCGCGGAAATCGGATAATATTCTTTGTCGTTTTTGATCAAATGGACTAGCCTGCTTTAAACTTAGACAGAGTCTGGGGATGCCATAAATTGCGGAATTCAGCGAATGTGCAGCTCTTGATCGCACGAGATGCGGCGAAGTTGTCGCCGGAATGGCCAGACGAAGCCTTGAGGCGGAATGCTAACGGTGTGGTTTGCGTCGAGACCGGTGCCGATCAGCATTTTGGCTCGAAGAGCGATCCGCATGCCGAGGAGGAAATCAGCCAAAGCTGGCTTGCGACATGGCTGGCCTGGAGCTTGGGCGCGATGGTTGGCATAGTCTTCTGGCTGTTCGTAGCGTCCCTCTTGCTGTAACCGCATGCCGATAAATTCGGTGCGTGAGCAGGCATTCGGCACCGTTAATTATTCGCTATCGAAAATCTGGCGGTTAATGGGTCGTTCGTTTATGCACGGCGCATGCAACGCCGGTCGCCTCAGCTCAACCGTTATCTGCGGGTGGGCCAAAGACGCGTCGAAGGTTGGCTCGACCCCTTCAGCGCGCGATATATAGCGGAACTCATCTTCCTTATGCGAGAAAGCGGGCTCTGTGGGCCGTGCGCCGAAATAGGCGTGCATCACGGACGCCTGTTGATCTTGTTACACCTCGCGAGCGGGGCGGATTGCGTCGCCATCGATGTATTCGGCGACCAGCATCTGAACACCGACAAGTCCGGTCGTGGCGACCGGGACAGATTTCTCGGAAATCTCAAGCGCTGGGGCGGCGACCCGTCGAAGGTCGCGATCTTGCAGAAATCATCGCTGGAAGTCACCCCGGAAGAGATCCTGTCTGTGGCCGGCCCGGTTTCCGTCTTCTCTGTGGATGGTGGACATACGGTCGAATGCGCGCTGAACGATCTGCGGCTCGCAGAGGCCTCGCTCGATCCCAAGGGAGTGGTTATCCTCGACGACTTCTTCAACGAAGTCTGGCCCGAAGTCTGTGTCGGCGCGGTCCAGTATTTCGTCGGCGGCGGCCGTCTCAAGCCGTTCGCGGTGGCGCCCAACAAGATCCTTCTGTGCGATCCGCTCTACAACGCGTTTTACCGCACCAACCTGCGCGACCGGTTTCGCTTTTATCACGACAAGGACGCGGAGCTGTTCGGTTCGCCCGTCAGCATTATGGGCGTAGGCCGACATGGCACTTTCGGCAGGCTGAAGAAACGCCTTGCCGCTTCGCCCGCCGGTCCTTTTCTCAAGCACCTCAAAACCGCGCTCCGGCGACCGGCATGAGGGAGAGCCGCACCCTGCTCGGGGTAGACTTCGCGGTGTGCGCGCGCAACGAGGCGGTGGCTCGCATAGACCGCGCTCTCGACGATCGCCGACAGCTCAAGCTCGCCTTCGCGAACGCGCACACGCTCAATCTGGCGAACGAGCGGGAGGATTTCCGCCAGGCCCTTTCGCAGTTTCTCGTGCTGAACGACGGTCTTGGCGTCGACATCGCAAGCCGCATCAAATTCGGATCATTCTTTCCGGAAAACCTGAACGGCACGGACTTCGTGCCTCATTATCTGAATGCCACGCGCCACGCCCTGCGCATCTTCTTTCTCGGCGGTGCGCCGGGCGTGGCCGAAGCGGCAGCGAAGAGGCTCGTTGCCGCCGGCTCGCGCCACGATATCGCCGGCTGTTGTCACGGCTATCAGGACGCTCGCGCGACGGATCACATCCTCGCAGGCATTCGGGCCTCAAGGGCCGATCTCGTCCTCGTTGCCATGGGAAACCCATTGCAGGAACTGTGGATCGACCGGCACGCCGAAGCAACATCGGCTCCGCTCCTGATGGGGGTGGGCGCGCTGTTCGACTTCGTTTCGGGGCGGGTGCCGCGCGCGCCCCGATGGGTGCGGGCAAGCCGGGTCGAATGGCTCTACCGTCTGTCGCACGATCCCCGTCGCCTCGGTCGCCGCTACATCGTCGGCAACTGGCAATTTCTGCACCGCGTCGCCCGGGAACGAGCGCGCGCATCGACGCCCCCGCCGACCTCACCGGAGCCTGAATGATGGATCTGAAGGAAAGCCCGGATTTTTCCCGGGCCGATGCCGAGCCGACCCCCGAAACGGCGCGAGCTCACCGACGCCGACGCATTCTTCACCTGACGGGCGATTATCCGAACATCAACAAGACGCTTAACACGCTGGCCGTAAAGAACTTCGTCGACGCCAATCCAGAGGCGGACCACATCATCGTCACGCTCGACCGGACGTCGCTGCCGTGGCGGGCGCGCGTCACACCCGGAGGCGGCAGCGGCGACAGACGCATGGTATCCATCCGCTATTGGGGCTTTCCGCTCGGCGTGCAGTTGGCCTCATCGATGTATATTGTCGCTCGGCAGATCCGGGACATCCTGAAAACGCGGAGCGAGAATTTCGACGTCATCCACGCGCACAAGCTCACTTTCGAAGGGCTCGCGGGCTACTGGCTTTCGCTGTGGTTTGAAAAGCCGCTCGTCTGTTCCGTACGCGGCGAGGTGGAAAGCAAGGTTCTCGTCGCCAAGCCACACTACCGTTTTCTTTACCGGCGCGTGGTCGATCGCTGTTCGCGCCTCTATTACGTGTCGGCGTGGTATCGTCCGGCGCTTCAAAAGGCATTTCGCCCTTGTCCCGAAAAACAGCGGCTCCTGCCCAATTTCGTGCATCTCGACGGCATCGAGCCACATGCGACGAGCCGCCCGAACGCCTTCATTTCCGTGTTGTGCTTCGATGCCTACAAACGCAAGGGGCTGGACCGCCTGCTGCCCGCATTCAAGCGAGCGCTGGAGATTGAACCCGATATGACGCTCGATCTCGTCGGGCGCGGCGATCCCGAGCGGCTGGCTCACATTCAAAGCCTCATCGACAGGGCTGACCTCGGCCGGAGCGTCCGTCTCGTCGGCCCACTCGAACACTCCGAGCTTCTCAATCGCCTCGGCCGGTATTCCGGTTTCGTTCTGCCCAGCCGAAACGAGACATTCGGCATGTCCTTCATCGAGGCGCTGCTCGCCGGCGTGCCGATCGTCTACTCGAAGGGATGCGGCGTGGATGGATTTGTCGACGGGATCGACGCGGCGGTTCCGGTGGACCCCCGATCCGTCGCGAGCATCAGCAACGGCATCGTTCACCTCGCGGCGCACCAGAGCGAATACCGCGCCTGGCTTCTCCAAAACCGGCGAGACCTCGTAGCGCGCTTCGCGCCAAAAGAGCACATCTCCCGATATAACAGAGACATCTCTGAAATATGCGATGACGACACATTATGAAGTGGATGGTAAAATGATCAAGGGTGGCGAACAAGTCGAAGTCAGGAGCAAGGCAGAGATACTTGCGACTTTGGACAAGAGCGGCACGCTGGACGGCATGCCCTTCATGCCGCAGATGTTCGATTATTGCGGCCAGCGGTTCGCGGTTTACAAGAATGCGTATAAAACCTGTGATACCGTCAGCGGTAAATATATCGGCCTTCACCTCGACGATACCGTGCACCTGCCCACTCGCTGCGATGGGAAGGCGTTTGACGGGTGCCAGGCGGCCTGCCTGCTTTTCTGGCGCACAGCCTGGTTGAAGCCCGTAACTCCATCTGGCGATGCGTCTGCGGCGCCTGTTCCATTTCCGTCCGGCGGCTGTACCGAAGCCGACGTTTCCGCAGCAACCTCCCGCGAAGTCGATGGCCGCAAGCTCTATCGCTGCCAGGCGACGTGCCTTCTCGAATTCACCCGGCCCCTGGCGTGGTGGGATGTGCGCCAATATGCGGATGCGTACCGATCCGGCAACTGGAGCATCGCACAGATTCTGCGAGGGCTGACCTTTCTCGGCTATACCTACGGCACGAGGGCGCATCGTCGAAAAATCGGCGCGCCCGCACGCTGGTTGTACAACAAGGCCCGCTTTCTCTGGGGAGGCGTCCCTTTTCCTCGCCGTCCCGATCTGTTTCCGCAGAAAAAATCGGCAACCTCGAACGCCGTTCTCGACCTTAAGCCCGGCGAGTTCGTGCGTGTAAAGAGCTTCGAGGACATCCTCGCGACGCTTGGCAAGGACGGCTCTCACCGCGGCCTCATGTTCGACGCCGAACTCGTGCCCTATTGCGGCAAGGTCTTTCGCGTCATGACGCGCGTCGAACGCTTCGTCGATGAAGCCTGCGGCGAGATGCGCTCGCTGAAGACTCCCGCGGTGATCCTCGACGGTGTGGTTTGCCAGTCGAAATACAGCGGTCAGCGGATGTTCTGTCCGCGCGAGATTTACAGTTGGTGGCGGGAAGCGTGGCTTGAGCGCGTCGAGCCCATGGCCCTTGCGCAACCTGACGACGTGCAGCGCAAGACGGCCGCCTGAAGCGTCGCGCGACGCTTCAGGCGAGCGCGAGGATGGACTTGCGAACCGTGAAGGCTTCAGCGAACCCTTCCGTGGCGCGGCACTCCACGCCCCGCAATCGCGCGAGGCCACGGAAAGTCGCAGCGTCGAACCAGTCCTTCGAGCGCTGAGAGCCGAAATGACGCTCAAGAAGCTCGATCTTGCGTTCGACCGTCGCGGCCGGAAGCGGCACGAACATGTTGAGCGGGCGCATGTCGCCGTCCCACTTCGGGATTTCGTATTCGAGGATGGTGTGATCGCGGAAGCTGTTCCAGGTGAGAGCCGACACCTCTCGATGATCCTGATGCGCATCCTCGCGAGCATGGGTGAAGACGATGTCCGGCGACACGCGCCGTTTCAGCCCCTCGAACCAGTCTTTCAGAGCGGCTCCCTCATAGCCGAAGTAGCCGTCGCGAAACGCGTGCACCTCGATCGCAGTCTTCTTCGCGCCGGTCAGGAAGTCCGCGGCGGAGGCTTTCGCCTCGAAGGCGCGCTCGCCGTTCGCCGCCAGAATCGCCCAGTGCACATGCAGTTCCGCCCCGGTCGCGATCCAGTGAAGAAGCGTGCCGCCGACGCCGATCTCGATATCGTCGGAATGTGCGCCGAGACAGAGGATGTGAAGCGGCTGCCTGCGAAGCGCAAGCTCAAGCACGCGAAACCTCCGACAGCGATTGCGACAGCTTGCCCGGTCCCTTGCGCTCGACGCTCCAGGGCATCTGACCTTTTTCGACCATGTCCTCCAGCGTCTGGCGGTCGCGCAGCGTATCCATCGAGCGCCAGAAGCCTTCATACCTGTAGGCCATCAGTTGCCCGTCGTCGATGAGCCGCTGGAAGGGCTCCAGCACCAGTTCCTCCCCCGGCTGCATATAGTCGAAGATCTTCGGCGTCATGATGAAATATCCGCCGTTGATCCACATTTCGGACCTGTTCGATGAACGAAATTCCCGCACGGTTCCGGCACCGTCCATATCGACGAGATGATAGGTAAGGGGAGGGCGGGTCGCGAGGAAGCAGGCAACCTTGCCACTCTGCCTGAACTTCTCGATCATGTCGTCGAGATCGACATCGGAGAGACCGTCGCTGTAATTGGCGAGGAACATCTCTTCATGGATGAGATGGGCGCGCACCTCCATCAGGCGCTCGCCGATGTTCCGCCAGATGCCTGTGTCGATCAACGACACCGACCAGTCGGCGGGCATGGCATCGAGAAATTCGACCTTTTCACCGTGATTGGACACGACGCAGTCCGTGAAGAGCTGCGGTTTGTAGTTCAGGAAGAATTCCTTGATGATATTCGCCTTGTAGCCGAGGCACAGGATGAAGTCCCGGTGTCCGTATCGGCTGTAATACTGCATGATGTGCATCATGATCGGCTGAGAGCCGACGGGAATCATCGGCTTCGGCACTTTCTCCGAATATTCGCGAATGCGCGTGCCAAGACCGCCGCAGAACAGAACGACTTTCATCAATGCACGTCCTTCGGATCGATGATTTGCGGGCTCGGAATGGGCACGACAAATTTGCCGCCCCAGTCTGCGATGTGGCTCATCTGGTGCATGATTTCCGCCTTGAGGTTCCAGGGGAGGATGAAGACATAGTCGGGCTTCACCGCGTCGATCTTCTCGACGGGGAAGATCGGGATATGCATGCCGGGCGTGTAGCGGCCGTGCTTGTAGGGATTGCGATCGACGGTGAAATCCAGGAAGTCGGTGCCGATACCGCAGTAGTTGAGAAGCGTGTTGCCCTTCCCCGGTGCGCCGTAGCCGCAAATGCGGCCGCCTGCGTCCTTGATATCGCTGAGGCAGCGCAGGATACCGCGCTTCGTCCGCCGCACCTTCTCGCCGAAACCGGTATAGAAGCCGATGTCCGAAAAGCCCGTCGAAGTCTCGTGCGACTGAAGCGCCTCGACCGCTTCCGTGGCCACGCGCTTCGATGTCTTGCGCGCCAGGTGAACGCGGAGCGAGCCGCCGTGCGTCGGCAGTTTCTCGACATCCACGACCTTGAGACCGTGCCTGAGGGCAAGGATCTGGACGGTGGTGAAAGAGAAGTAGGAGAAATGCTCGTGGTAGATCGTGTCGAACTGGTTTTCCTCGATCAGCCGTTCGAGATGCGGAAATTCCAGGGTTGCGACACCTTCCGGCTTCAGCACGATGGCGATGCCGGCGACGAAGTCGCTCAGGTCCGGGACCTGGGCGAGGACATTGTTGCCGATGACGAGGTCGGCCGATCTGCCTTGAGCGACGAGCTTTCGGGCCAGCGCGACACCAAAGAACTCGGTGATCGTGGGAATGCCCTTGTCGATGGCCACCTTGGCCACGTTGATCGCGGGCTCGATGCCAAGACATGGAATATCGAGCGGCAGGAAATGTTGCAGCAAGTAACCGTCGTTGCTGGCCAGTTCCACGACGAGGCTGTCCGGTCCAAGGGAAAGGCGTTTTGCGATCGTGTTGGCGTAGGATCGTGCATGCTCCACCCACGATGATGAATACGATGAGAAATATGCGTACTCACGGAAGATGTCGTCAGGCGAAACATATTCCTTGAGTTGAACAAGGAAGCACTCGTCACATACAAGAGCATGAAGCGGATAATACGGCTCCATGGCGTCTACGCTATCGCCGGCTATAAAGCTCTCGCAGAGAGGAGACATTCCAAGGTCGACGAATGTCGTTCTGACAGGCGTTCCACATGAGCGGCACAGAAATATTGTGTCTGGTTCTGAACGTGATTCACTCATGCGGTTCGCAATCCTTCATAGATCAAAGTTTAATGATCTCCCTAACCCGGCGAAAATATCAAAATCACCCACAACGTGGCCGTTCTCTTACGCTCATGGTAAACTTATGCGTTGTTCGTACAAATCCCGAGACCGAAAATATGCTGTTCCAGCAGGCACTGCTTGAGGGTGCTTTCGTTATCGAACCGGAACCCCTTCGCGATGAAAGGGGCTTTTTCGCCCGAACTTTTTGTACACGCGAATTCGAAGCCAGGGGCTTGGCATCGCATTTCGTTCAGCACTCGATATCGTCAACCGTTCGGAAGGGCACGGTGCGCGGCATGCACCTCCAGAGGCCGCCTCACGCCGAGGTGAAAGTGGTGACATGCACAAGGGGCGCGATCTTTGACGCGATTGTCGATCTGCGCCCGGCTTCGCCGACTTTTCGCAGATGGCAGGGCTTCGAACTGACCTCTGACAACCACAGGCGCCTCTACATCCCCGAAGGGTTCGCACATGGCTTCCAGACCCTGACCAACGAGGTCGAGGTGTCCTATCTCATATCCGCTTTCTACGCGCCGGAAAGTGCCAGCGGCATCCGCCACGACGATCCTGCGATCGGCATCGATTGGCCGCTTTGCGTCAGTTCAATATCGGACAAAGACCGGAGCTGGCCGCTTTTAGACGTCCCGACGGTTCCCATGCCCGCCTGAGCGTTCCGCCGTCGCTTTATGTCTTGAGAGCGGGTTAGGCGCCCGACTCGATCTCGTCCATGTCGGCGTCGGAGAAGCCGAAATGATGACCGATCTCGTGAATGAGCACGTGGCGGATGACGCGTCTTACCGGCTCTCGGTTGCGGTGGGCGTAATCCATGATGGGAAGGCGATAAAGGAAGATCCTGTCCGGCAAACTCACCGGATCCCACACGCTTTTGGAAGGCAGTCCGACGCCATGATACAGCCCGAGCAAGTCGTAAGGGTCACGAATGTCCATTGTGTCGAGGGTTTCCGCATCGGCGAAATCGGCGATTTCCACCGACACATCGCCCAGCGCCGCGCGGAACTCCTCGGGTAGTCCGGTCAAGACCGCCCGAGCGGCCGCCTCGAATTCCTCGTGAGTCCTAGGGCCGCCCCACGGCATCGGTAGCCTCCATTCTCGCAATCGATGTCTGCGTACACGGAATCTGGGTCCTTCCCCCTGAAAACCCAAGGTCCCGTGCGCCCTCTCGCGAGCGAGAGTTCGCGGCCGCAGGCTTTTCTGGCAGGGAACGCTTCACCAAAAACCCTTTCTTCCTTCGATGGACCTTAAGCCCGCGAAGGCCGTTATCGGATCGTTGCATCGATCCGTGCACCCCGAAAGGAGCCAGAATGATCGCCGTCAATCGCAGAACCTTCCTCACCGGAGCAGCGGCATTTTCCACGTACATCATGATGGACCGCTCATTCGCTCAAGCTTCCGGCCCCTTCAAGCTCCCGCCGTTGCCTTATGCATTCGATGCGCTTGAGCCGACGATCGACGCGAGGACCATGGAACTGCATCACGACAAGCATCACGCCGCTTATGTGAACAACCTGAACGCCGCGCTGAAGGATCATCCGAAGATCGCGGAGTGGCCGCTCTCGCAGATCCTCGCGAAACTCGACGAGATCCCCGACACGATCCGCACTACCGTGCGCAACAACGCAGGCGGCCACGCCAATCACACGATGTTCTGGCAGGTGATGGCCAGAGACGGCGGCGCGCCGCAAGGCGACCTGAAGGCCGCCATCGACCGCGATTTCGGCGGGCTCGACAAGCTGAAAGAAGCCCTCAACACCGCCGGGACCAAGGTCTTCGGGTCCGGCTGGGTCTTCGTCACGGTCGACAAGGACGGGAAGCTGGCCCTCGTCGCGGCGCCCAATCAGGACACGCCGCTGATGAAGGAGACGCGCGTCCTGTTCGGTAACGATGTCTGGGAGCACGCCTATTATCTGAAGTATCAGAACAGGCGGCCCGATTACCTGAAAGCGTGGTGGGACGTGGTGAACTGGAAGGCCGTCGGCGACCGATACGCCGCCGCGAGGGCGGGGGACCTCGATATCTAGGTGGGGCGGGTTCGACGCCTGGTCCCGGTTGCGATCTCTCGCTCAAATGTCGAATTCAAAAGCTCCACAAGGATCATGCTGTTGCTGGTGGTTCTTTCGATCCCGGCGTTTGCTCGCAAAGCTCGTGCTGCGAACGGATGCAAATGTCGGAATCGGACCACTGGCGTAAAGCCGCGCGAATGCAGGCCGCTGGCTTCGGGCTTCGCGCCTCATCCGCCCACCTCCAAAAGTCTGATGCCGAACGTCGCCCGCGCGGTCTCGCGGAGTGCTATCTATCGCGTGATCCGGCGGTTAATGAGCCTTCAATCAATTTTCTACAATGCTCCGTTGCCTGAGAATATGAGGCGGTGGCGGGCATTCGGCTCATTGCGATCCCTGCGTCCGGCGACTACCTCATGCTTGGAACGAGCGCGTAGACCCCACGCGAAACGGCCCCGCAATGCCGTCCGCTGCGACCGGAAAGGAAATCTCTCATGATCGGCTTTCTGTTCATCGTCCTTGCTGTCGCGGCGGCCTTCGCTCTCGCCATCAGGCGCGAGGCACTCTGGACGTGGGCCGTGTGGCTCGCGGGCGTCACGCTTGTGTGGAAGCTCGGTCTTTTCGACGGGGAATTGCAGGGGCTCGACGTCTCGACATGGGCGCTGCTCGGCTGGCTCCCCGCCGCCTTCCTCGGCCTACTCGCTTGGCGCCCGGTGCGTCGCGCCGTGGTGACGCGCCCCGCGTTCAAGACGGTGAAGCGCGTGCTGCCGCCGGTGTCGAAGACGGAGCAGGAGGCACTCGATGCGGGCACGATCGGCTTCGACGCCGAACTCTTTTCGGGGCGCCCCGACTGGAACAAGCTGCGCGCCGTCGATCCCGTGGTGCTTACGCCCGAAGAACAGCATTTTCTCGATCACGAAACCGAGGAGCTTTGCAGGAAGCTCAACGACTGGGACATCCGTCACAACCGCCACGGCATCCCCGACGACATCCTGACCTTCATCCGCGAGAAGGGCTTTCTCGGCATGCTCATATCGAAAGAGCACGGCGGGCTCGGCTTCTCGCCGCAGGCGCAATCGCTCATCCTCGGCAAGGTATCGTCGCGCAACCCCGACGCGTCCATCGTCGTCATGGTGCCGAATTCGCTGGGGCCCGGCGAACTCATCGAGCAGTTCGGCACGGACGAGCAGAAGAAGCGCTGGCTCGAACCGCTCGCGAAGGGCAAGGAAATCCCGTGCTTCGCGCTGACGAGCCCCTCTGCGGGGTCCGACGCCGCCGCAATGCGCGACGTCGGCTATGTCACGCGCGGCACTCATGACGGCAAGGAGACGCTCGGCATCCGCGTGTCCTTCGACAAGCGCTATATCACGCTCGCGCCCAAGGCGACGCTCGTCGGCCTCGCCTTCCATTTGTTCGACCCCGAGAACATCCTCGGCAGGGGCGACGACATCGGCATCACGCTGGCGCTGATCCCCGCCGACCATCCGGGCGTCGAGATCGGCAACCGGCATCTGCCTGCGGGGTCGTCCTTTCCGAACGGGCCGGTGCGGGGCACGGACGTGTTCATCCCCATCGACTGGGTGGTGGGCGGCAAGGACCGCGTGGGCCAGGGCTGGCGCATGCTGATGTCGTGTCTTGCAGCGGGGCGCGCGATCTCGCTTCCCGCGTCGGCCACGGCGGGCGCGAAGCAGCTTCTGCGCGTGACGAGCGCCTATGCCCGCGTGCGCAAGCAATTCTCGATCCCGATCGGGCGCATGGAGGGCATTCAGGAGAAGCTCGCCGACATCGTCGAGACGGCTTACACGCTCGAAGCCGCCCGCGCGGTCACGTCGGCCATGATTTCGGCAGGGGCCAAGCCCGCCGTCATCTCGGCCATCATGAAATACCAGTCCACGGAGCGGATGCGGAAGGCTCTCGACGCAGCCCTCGACATCCACGGCGGCAAGGGCATCTGCGACGGACCGAAGAACTACCTTCAGGCCGCGTTCCAGATCTCGCCGGTGTCGATCACGGTGGAAGGGGCGAACATCCTCTCGCGCAGCCTGATCGTGTTCGCGCAAGGGGCGCTGCGCTCGCACCCGTACCTTTATTCCGAAATCGAGGCCGCGCAGAACCCGGATCACGCGAAAGGTTTCGCCGCCTTCGAGGACGCCTTCGAGAAGCACGCGGCCTTTTCGGTGTCGAACGTGTTCGGCGCGCTGTTCCAAAACATAACGGCGGGGATCTTCGCGCGCTCGCCCATCAACGCGCCGGTGCCTTATTACTACGCGCAGCTTGAGCGCGCCGCGACCAACTTCGCGCTCGCGGCCGATTTCTCGGTGATGACGCTCGGCGGCGGCCTCAAGGTCAAGCAGCGCCTCACGGGGAGGCTCGCCGACGCGCTTTCCGAGCTTTACTTCATCGCCTGCCTCTTGAAGCGCTATGAGGACGATGGCGCTCGGCCGACGGAGAGGCCGGTGTTCGACTACGCCGTGAAGTCGGCCTTCTATCGGTTCTATGCCGCGCTTTCCGACGCCTTCGATAATTACCCGTCGAAGGGCGGCGGCTATTTCCTGCGCGCGCTCGTCTTCCCGGTCGGCAATCACTGGGCAAGGCCGTCCGATGCGCTCGCGAAGGAAGTCGTGACGTCGGTGCTGGAGCCGGGCGAGCTTCGCGACCGTCTTACGCGCTACATCTATGTGTCGAAGGATGAGAACGACCCGACCGGCGTGCTCGAAGCGGCGTTCCTGAAGACGTTCGTCAGCGAGGAGGCGGACAAGAAGCTCGACAAGGCCGTGCGCGCCGGTCTCGTGAAGCGTTATCTCGGTAACGACTGGTTCAAGGAGGCCGTCGACAAGGCGATTCTGACGCCCACCGAAGCCGACGCGCTGCGCGAGGCGGAGCGGCTCGTGGCGAAGGTGATCGCCGTGGACGACTTCGAGCCCGCCGAGCTTGAGCCGCATTACACGAGGGAGCGCAGGGCAGCAGAAGGCGCGCCGGACAAACGCGCGCCCGACCGCGTCACAGCGGATGCGCCCGCCGCCGAATAACATAGAGGCGGCGCAAGGCCGCCCCAACCCGCCGTTCATGCGGGGATCAGAGACGAACGAGGGAGTAGGAACGGACATGTCAGCCGATATCGCGAACCTCAAGCACTGGCAGTACACGATCGATCTCGAAAAGATCGCCTGGGCTACCTTCGACGTGAAGGGTCAGTCCCACAATACGCTCGGCCGCGAGCAGTTCGAGGAACTCGACCGCATCGTGACGGCGGTGGCGCACGGCGCGCAGGATCGCTCCGTGCGCGGCCTCGTCATCCTCTCCGGCAAGGACAAGAGCTTCATCGCGGGCGCGAACATCAAGGAATTCGACGACCTCAAGACCGAAGAGGACGTGATCGAGGCGGTCCGCGCAGGAACCGCCGTGTTCGACCGCATCGAGGCTCTGCCGGTGCCCGTGGTCGCCGCGATCAACGGCGCCTGTCTCGGCGGCGGCCTCGAATTCGCGCTTGCCTGCCATTATCGCATCGCGACGCGCGAGGATTCGACCCGCATCGGCCTGCCCGAGGTCAAGCTCGGCATCATTCCGGGGCTGAACGGCTCGGCGCGGTGGCTGCGTCAGGCCGGCCCTCTGAGCGCGCTGCCTCCCATGCTCGCAGGCAAGCTGCTCCGGCCGGGGCAGGCGAGGGCGGCCGGGGCGGCCGACCAGCTCGTGCCGACCCGCCATGAACTGAAATGGGCGGCGCGCAAGGCCGTGCTCAAGAACGCCCGCTCGCAGCCTTCGCGCGCATGGCAGCCGCTTCTCATGTTCGAGCCGGGGCGCGCGATCCTCGCAAGCCGCATGCGCAAGGAAACTTCAGCCAAGGTGCGCGCGGAGCACTATCCCGCGCCGTTCCGCCTGATCGACCTGTTCGAGAAGCACGGCGGCAGCTTCGACGACATGAAGCGCGGCGAGACGAAATTCTTCGCGCCGCTGATGATCTCGGACCAGTCGCGCAATCTGCGCCGCGTGTTCCGCTTGTCCGAGATGCTGAAGGCCGAGGCGCCGAAGGATGGCTGGCGTCCGGCGCGCGTGCATGTGATCGGCGCGGGCACGATGGGCGCGGATATCGCCATGGCCTGCGTGCGCGAAGGTCTGGAGGTTTCGCTTCAGGACAACTCGCCCGAGGCGGTGGAGAAGGCGTTGAAGCGCGCCGATGCGTTCTTCAAGAAGCGCATGCGTTCGCCGCTCGAAGCCGAAAAGGCGCGGGCGCGGCTTCTCGCCGACCCGCAAGGCACGCAGATCCATCGTGCGGATGTGGTGATCGAGGCGATCTACGAGAACCTCGATGCGAAACGCGCGCTGTTCGCCGAGGTCGAGCCGAAGCTGAAGCCGGGCGCGCTGCTTGCCACGAACACTTCGTCACTTCAGATCGAGGACATCGCGAGCGCGCTCAAAGATCCGTCGCGCCTCATCGGGCTGCATTTCTTCAATCCCGTCACCGTGCTTCCGCTCGTGGAGGTGGTGAAGGGCGCGGAGAGCCGCGAGGAGGAAGTCCGGCGCGGCGCGGCGTTCGTCGCGCGCATCGGCAAGCTGCCGCTCATCGTGAAATCCTCGCCCGGCTTCCTCGTGAACCGCACGCTCGCGCCCTACATGTTCGGCGCGATGCAGAGGCTTGCCGAGGGCACGCCGAAGGAGAAGATCGACGCGGCAGCGGAAGAGTTCGGCATGCCGGTCGGCCCGATCGAGCTTGTCGATATCGTGGGCCTCGACGTGGCGCTGAGCGTGGCGAAAATCCTCAAGCTTCAGACGCCGGACGATCACCCGCTGTTGCAGCTCGTCGCCGAAAAGAAGCTCGGCAAGAAGACGGGTGAAGGCTTCTACAAATGGGTTGACGGCAAGCGCGAGAAACCGGCTACCGCGCCGAATTTCGCAAAAGCAGATTTATCGGTGCTCGGGCGTGAGCTGATCGCGCCGCTGATCGACGAAAGCGAGAAGGCGCTGGCCGATGGCGTGGTGGCGGATGCCGATCACGTCGACGCGGGGGCTGTGTTCGGCGCGGGCTTCGCGCCGTTCAGGGGCGGGCCGCTTCATTACCGCGCGTCGCTGAAGGCGAAGGAAAACGGCGGGGCGAAGACCGGCGGCGAGCCGGTCCACGCGAGTTGATGACGAAGCTTTCGGGCGCGGTCGCGCCCTGACCACAACAGATGTGCGGGGAGACTTCCATGGGTGAGACATTGCGCAAGGTGGCCGTGATCGGCGGCGTCCGCACGCCCTTCTGTCGGGGCAATACGGGCTATGACGATCTGACCAACCTCGACCTTCTCACGGCGGCGCTGAACGGACTCGTCGAGAAGTACCATCTTCAGGGCGAGCATATCGACGAGGTGGTGGGCGGCGCGGTCGTCACGCACGCCCGCGACTTCAACCTTACGCGCGAAGCCGTCATCGGCACGAAGCTTTCAGAGGACACGCCCGGCATCACGCTGAGCCAGGCTTGCGGGACGAGCCTGCAGGCGGCGCTCGGATCGGCGGCAAAGATCGCCATCGGCGCCATCGACAGCGCGATCGCTTGCGGCACGGACACGGTTTCCGACCCGCCCATCGAGCTGAAGCGCGCGCTTGCGAAGCGGCTCGCGAAGGTATCGAGCGAGAAAACGGTCAAGGGCAAGGCGACGTCGCTTCTCTCCGGCTTTTCGCTGGGCGACATCTCCGTCAGCCCGCCTGCGGTGGCGGAGCCGCGCACCGGCCTTTCCATGGGCCAGCATTGCGAACTCATGGCGAAGGAATGGCAGATCCCGCGCGAGGAGCAGGACAAGCTCGCTTATGAGAGCCACAGGAATGCCGCGGCGGCCTACGATGCGGCCTTCCTCGACGATCTCATCGTGCCGACGGCGGGCGTCTACCGCGACAACAATCTGCGCCCCGACATCAGCCTCGAAAAGCTCGCCACGCTGAAGCCCGCCTTCGACAAGGAGAACGGCACGCTCACCGCGGCGAATTCCACGCCGCTGACGGATGGCGCGTCCGCCGTGCTGCTGGCCTCCGAAGATTGGGCAAAGGCGCACGGGCTTACGCCGCAAGCCTACCTCACCTTCGGCCAGCACTGGGCCATCGACTTCGTGGACGCCGGAAAGGGGCTCCTCATGGCACCGACCGTCGCCGTGTCGAAGATGCTCGACCGCGCTGGCCTCACGCTTCAGGACTTCGACTTCTACGAGATCCACGAGGCATTCGCCGCGCAGGTGCTGTGCACGCTGAAGGCCTGGGAAGATGCAGATTATTGCAAGACGATGCTCGGCAAGGACAAGCCGCTCGGCTCCATCGACCGCGCGAAGCTGAACGTGAAGGGATCGAGCCTCGCCTACGGCCACCCCTTCGCTGCGACGGGCGCGCGCATCATCGCCCAGCTTGCGAAAATCCTTGAAGAAAATGGCGGCGGGCGCGGGCTGATTTCCATCTGCACGGCGGGCGGCATGGGCGTCAGCGCGATCCTCGAACGCCCGAAGGGCGATGTCCGCCCCGAGCAGACGAAGCGCGCGCATGAGGGCCAACCGGCCGAGCCGAAGGCGACAGCGGGCGAAGCGGCGAGCGCCGAAGTCGCCGACGTTCCGCCGCCGGTGCCGGACGAGCAGCCCGCGCCGCCCGAGGTTCCCGGCGATCCGACGAGTGAGGCCGTCCGCAAGCAGCTTTATTGATGGGGAGGAGGGCGGCGCCGGCCGCCCTTCGCTCTTCAGTGGCGCATCCCGTTCACCGTGGAGGGGCGGTTTCAAACTTTTCGCGCTTCGCTCTCGAAATTGCGCTTCCGCATAGGCGCATCAACCTTCTTGCCGCGCTTTTGCGTTCGCTCTAATGCTAGGGCAATTTTCCTATGACCTGCGGCGCACGCGCCGCGTTAGGCTATTCGATGACGAAGAAAGACGAGGCCGCCCGGCCGACCAAGAACGGCCCGGCGAAGGAAGACGCTGCCCCTAAGGCGAAGAACGCAGATCCGACCGAGGGCGGGCGCGACTGGTCGAAGACGCTGTTCCTGCCGAAGACCGATTTCGGCATGAAGGCGGGGTTGCCGAATCTCGAGCCGAAGCTTCTCGACCGCTGGGAGAAGATGGGCCTCTACAAGCGCCTGCGCGAAGAATCGGCGGGCCGCGAAAAATTCGTGCTGCATGACGGCCCGCCCTATGCGAACGGCAACATCCACATCGGCACCGGCCTCAACAAGATCCTCAAGGACGCCATCGTCCGCTCGCAGCAGATGCAGGGCAAGGACGCGAATTATGTGCCGGGCTGGGACTGCCACGGCCTTCCCATCGAATGGAAGGTGGAAGAGCAGTACCGCGCGAAGGGCAAGAACAAGGACGAGGTGCCCGTCAATTCGTTCCGCCGCCAGTGCCGCGAGTTCGCGCAGAAGTGGATCGGCGTGCAGATGGCCGAGTTCAAGCGGCTCGGCGTCGAGGGCGACTGGCCGAATCATTACTCGACCATGGCCTTCGGGGCCGAGGCGGTCATCGCGGGCGAAGTGATGAAATTCGCGATGAACGGGCTGCTTTATCGCGGCTCGAAGCCGGTGATGTGGTCGGTGGTGGAGCGGACTGCGCTCGCCGAGGCCGAGGTCGAGTATCACGAACACGCAAGCCCCGCGATCTATGTGAAGTTCCCGGTGGCGCACTCCCTTGGTAAGGGGGAGGTCGACGGCGCGTCCATCGTCATCTGGACGACGACCCCGTGGACCATCCCGGCCAACCGCGCGATCTCCTATTCGCGCCGGATCGCTTACGGCCTCTACGAGGTGACCGCCGCGCCGGAGGACAACTGGACGAAGGTTGGCGAACGCTTCATCCTCGCGAAGTCGCTCGCCGAGAATTTCTTCAAGGCCGCGCGCGTCGACGAATGGACGGTTGTCGATGACGTCGATCCGGCTGGCCTCGTCGCCACGCACCCGTTCCACGCGAGCGAGGGCTACGACTTCAAGGTGCCGCTGCTCGAAGGCGATCATGTCACCGAGGACGCGGGCACGGGCTTCGTGCACACCGCACCCGGCCACGGCGCGGACGACTTCGAAATCTGGATGGCGAAGGGCCGCGAAATCGCTGCCGCGGGCATCGACACCACGGTTCCCGACACGGTCGGCCCCGACGGCTACTATCGCGCGCATGTCGGCCTGTTCGGCGGCGCGGAGCCGAAGCGCGTGGTGGACGACAAGGGCAGCTTCGGCAAGCTCGACGATACGCGCTATGCCAACGCAGCTGTTGTCGAGGCGCTGAAGACTGCCGGCGCGCTCGCGTCCATGAACCCGCGCCACAAGCACGACTACCCGCATTCCTGGCGGTCGAAAGCGCCGGTCATCTTCCGCAACACGCCGCAGTGGTTCATCGCGATGGACAAGCCGGTGTCTGTGCCGGGTGAGGTCGCCGCCGGACAGGACGCGACCTTGCGCGCGCTGGCGCTCGCCGCCATCGACGACACGCGCTTCGTCCCGCCGCAGGGACGCAACCGCATCGGCGGCATGGTCGCGGACCGCCCCGACTGGGTCATCTCGCGCCAGCGCGCCTGGGGCGTGCCGATCACCGTTTTCGTGCACAGGAAGACGGGCGAGGTCATCCCGAACGCGGGTTTCAACGGCGCCGCCGAACTTCAGGCCCGCATCGTGGACGCTTTCACGGCGGAAGGCGCGGATGCATGGTTCGCGGACGGCGCGGCGACGCGCTTCCTCGACGGCCTCGTTGCCAACCCCGGCGAGTGGGAGCAGGTGCGCGACATCCTCGACGTGTGGTTCGACAGTGGCTCGACGCACGCCTTCGTGCTCGAAAAGCGCCCCGATCTGAAATGGCCCGCCGACCTCTATCTCGAAGGCTCGGACCAGCATCGCGGCTGGTTCCAGTCGTCGCTGCTGGAAGGCTGCGGCACGCGCGGCCGGGCGCCCTTCGACACGGTGCTGACGCACGGCTTCGTCAATGACGAGCAGGGCCGCAAGATGTCGAAGTCGCTCGGCAATACGGTCGCGCCGCAGGACGTCATCAAGCAGTCGGGCGCGGATATCCTGCGCCTGTGGGCGCTGTCCTCGGATTATACGGAAGACCTGCGCATCGGGCCGCAGATCATTCAATCGGCGGTCGATGCCTATCGCAAGCTGCGCAACACGCTGCGTTATGTGCTCGGCAACCTCGCGCATTACGAGCCGGGGAACGATATCGCCGTGGCAGACATGCCGGAGCTTGAGCGCTACATCCTCAATCGCGTCGCCGAGATCGACGCCGAGCTTCGCGCGGCCTACAACGCCTACGATTTCCGGAAAGCCTATCGACTGCTCGCGGAGTTCTGCTCGAACGACCTCAGCGCGATCTATTTCGACATCCGCAAGGACACGCTTTATTGCGAGGCATATTCGAGCCCGAAGCGCCGCGCGGCGCTTTCCGTGCTCAACACGCTGTTCGAGGCGCTGACCGCGTGGCTCGCACCGATCCTGCCGTTCACGGCGGAAGAGGCGTGGCTTGCGCGGCACGGCGCGGACGCGGACGGCTCGGTGCACCTGAGCCGCTTCCCGGCCATCCCGGCGGAGTGGCGCGACGACGCGCTCAGCGACAAGTGGGAGAAGATCTTCGCCGTCCGCCGCGTCATAACGGGCGCGCTTGAGATCGAGCGGCGCGAGAAGCGCATCGGGTCGAGCCTCGAAGCCGCGCCCGACATCTACATCGGCAACAAGGAGCTTGCTGCGGTGGCGAAGGCCGCCGACTGGGCCGAGATCGCCATCACGAGCGGTTTTGCGATCAAGTCAGGCAACGCGCCCGCGGACGCGTTCACGCTCGACGAGGTTGAGGGCGTGGCCGTGGTGCCGAAGCGAGCCGAAGGGCGGAAATGCGCGCGTTCGTGGCGCATCACCGACGATGTCGGCAGCGATCCGGCCTATCCCGAGCTTTCGGCTCGCGATGCGGCTGCGGTGCGGGAGCTAGACGCGCGGGGGGCTTAGGCCGCGCGCTTAAGCGCCTCCCGAAGAATCTGAATAACGGCCGGGTTTGTCCCGGCCGTCTAAAGGTCGCCAATACGCGACGGCGCTGATATCCGGTCACACACTGCGGCCGGAACCCTAGAATTCGATCACGACTGACGGTGCGCTACGCCGCCCTTCTCCCTGGAAGACAGCCTCGATATTGTTGCCATCGGGATCGAGCACGAAAGCTGCATAATATCCTGGATGATAGGCTCTCACGCCGGGCGCGCCATTATCGCGACCGCCATGTGCCAAAGCTGCGCTGTAGAAAGCATCCACGGTGGCACGATCCTTGGCCTGAAACGCCAGATGGTGGCGCCCGGTCAACTCGCCTAAAGCTGTTGGGCTGTCCACCGAGGAAACGACGAGTTCGTCTGCCAAGAAGTAGCCATTCTCCGTAGCAATAATTGGTATATTCAGGACTGCCATCACTGCGGCGTAGAAATCTTGGCTAGCCTTGAGGTCTCGCACCACAAGCTGGATGTGATCGATAAGTCGTCCACGATGGACGTGGTTGGCATCCATAATAAGTCCTTATGCAGAGGTGGCCTCGGGGAAGTCTGACGACAGGATAGACTCGCTCCCGCCCCAATGCATGTGCGGTCAATTTTGTGCAATTTCCCGAGAAATCGGCTTCAGGACAAAAAAGGCCGGGACATGCCCGGCCTTCGACGCGTCTAACATGCCTCGCGGCGGTTCAGCCGACGATTTCGCTTTCCTGGAAGACGAGGCCGATTTCCTGCGCGGCGTTGTCAGCGCTGTCCGAGCCATGCACGGAGTTGCGCTCGATATTCTCGGCGAACAGCTTGCGGATCGTGCCTTCGGCGGCGTTCTCGGGGTTTGTCGCGCCCATGATCTCGCGATACTTCGCCACCGCGTTCTCACCTTCGAGCACCTGCACCACGATCGGGCCCGACGTCATGTAGGTCACGAGGTCGTTGTAGAAGGGGCGGGCCTTGTGCACGGCATAGAAGGCCGCCGCGTCGCCCGCATCCCACTTCACGCGCTTCTGCGCGATGATGCGAAGGCCCGCGCCCTCGATGACGGCGTTGATCTTGCCGGTGAGGTTACGCTCGGTGGCATCGGGTTTCAGAATGGAAAGGGTGCGCTCGACGGCCATGTGCTCGCTCTTGTTTCGGGTTGGTCGGGATGTTGGCGTTCGTCGGATGTAGTGCCGACGGTGCGAATCTTACAGGGCGGTGTATAGCGGAGCGGCGAAAGTCGGGCAAGCCGCTCCCTTCAACGTCCCTTTTGCCTTTTCGCCTTGTTTGAGCCGTGCTTATGCCGCGTCGCCTTGATAGCCAGTTGGCTGCGGGGGTGTGCATCCATTAAACGGGGCAATTATGGATATTTTGCCGTTTTCGTACGATCGCTATTTATGGGTTATCCTTGCTGTGATAACCGGCTGGCTTGTCTTCGACGCGTTCTTCGTCGTCAAACAGCAATCCGCTGGCGTGGTGCAACGCTTTGGCCGATTTGTCCGCGTTGCCCACCCGGGCCTCAACGCAAAAATTCCACTGATCGAGCGCGTGTCCGGCCATGTCAGCTTGAGGGTCGATCAGCTTGAAGTCTCGGTGGAAACCAAGACAGAAGACAACGTCTTCGTTCACCTTACTGTTTCTGTTCAGTATCTTGTCAGGCAAGACAAGGTCTATGAGGCATTTTATAAGCTAAGAGACTCAGATGCGCAGATCACATCTTATGTCTATGACGTCGTTCGAGCGCGTGTGCCGCGCATGAAGCTGGACGACGTCTTCGAGAAAAAGGATGAAATCGCCGACGCCGTCGAGTCCGAGCTTTCAATTACGATGAATGCATTCGGTTATGATATTGTGAAGGCTCTGGTCACCGACATAGAACCCGACGCAAAAGTGAAAGCTGCGATGAACGAGATCAACGCGGCGCAGCGCTTGCGGGTCGCCGCGTCGGAGAAAGGCGAGGCTGAGCGCATTCTACGGGTGAAGGCGGCAGAGGCCGAGGCGCAGAGCAAGGCGCTTCAGGGCAAGGGTATAGCCGATCAGCGCCGGGCCATTGTCGACGGCTTGCGCGAGTCGGTGAACGACTTTCGGGATAGCGTGCCCGGTGCCACTACGCAGGACGTGATGACGCTGGTGCTCATGACGCAGTATTTCGATACGTTAAAGGAAATCGGTGCTGCCTCGGAAACGAACACGATCCTTCTCCCTCATTCCCCGAGCGGCCTTACCGACATTGCGGGACAAGTTCGCGAAGCCATAATCGGCGCAGCCCAGGTCCCTGGTGCCGCGCCGCGAAGAGAGGAAGTTTCGGCCTAAAAGTTGGCTTAGTTTGAGAGAAGGCGGTGATCCGCAGACACTACAGCGGAAACACCGCGACCTCGTTCTTCCTGATGCCGAGCGCGAGACGGCCTTCCTTCAGCGCCAGGGCCTTGTCCCCGAACAGCGGACGGCGCCAGCCCTTCAGCGCGGGCACGTCCGGCTCGTCATATTGCGCGAGCTTTTCGAGATCCTCGGCGCTGGCGAGAAGCTTCGGCGCGATGTCGAGTTCGGCGGACACGGCCTTGAGCAGCACGCGCAGAAGCTCCACCGTGGCGGACGCCGTTGCCGAAAGATCGACATGCGCGGCGGCGTTCACGACATCCCCCGGATCGCGGGCCAGCGCCGCCTCGACCGCGCGCAAAATCGCATCACCCCGCGACCTTACGCTGTCGCGCACGGAGCGCAGCCGCGACAGGGTTTCGAGCGTGCGCGGCGCGTGCTTCGCCACCTCGTAAATGGCTTCGTCCTTCAGCACCCGCCCGCGCGGCACGTTCTCGTCCTGCGCGGCGCGCTCGCGCCAGGCCGCAAGCTCCATGATGATGGCGCGCGCCGTGCGCGACTTGCCGCCAAGCTTCAGGCGCTTCCAAGCGTCGGCCGGATCGAAGGCGTAGGTCTTCGGATCGGTGAGGACGGCGACTTCTTCTTCAAGCCACGGCTCACGGCCGGTCTGTTCGAGCCGCTGCTTCAGCTTGGCATAGACGTCGCGCAGATAGGTGACATCGCCGAGCGCATATTCGAGCTGCTTCGGCCCGAGCGGGCGCTGGCACCAGTCGATGGCCTGATAGGTCTTGTCGTGGTTCTTCTTGAGCAGCTTCTTGACGAGGGCGCCGTAGGAAATCGCCTCGCCATGGCCGAGCGCCATCGCCGCGATCTGCGTGTCGAACAGCGGCGTCGGTATCACGGACGCTTCCTGCCATACGATTTCGATGTCCTGGCGGGCGGCGTGAAAGACCTTCACGACGGCGGTATTCGCCATCAGCGCATAAAACGGCGACAGGTCGAGGTTCGGCAGCGGATCGACGACGGCTTCGATGCCGGGCGCGGCCATCTGGATGAGGCAGAGCTTCGGGCGGTAGGTGGTCTGCCGCATGAACTCGGTGTCGACGGTCACGAAGGGCTGTCGGGAGAGCGCATCGCATAGCGTCTTGAGATCTTTGACGGAGGTGATGACGGGCGGCAGATCGATCATTCTCTTAATGTAGCTCGGGCTGTGGGGCGGCTCTCATGACAGGCTCGCATTCTTGACAAACATCGCGGTCCATGCGCTGGTTTGTCCCGCGATTCAAGCGCTCTGAAACAGTGGGCGACCATAACTGTGTCTCTTTTAAGCCGCTTTGCCGCCATTCGGTCAAGAATTGCTGAACGGCGCCGGCTCCGATCCTGAAGGATGGCTTCTGTGGAAAAAACCGCGTCTGGCGGGCGGGCGAAGTCCGCCATCTCCGGCAAGAAAACGAAGCAGGAAACCGACGTGCAGGCGGTCGACGCGAAAGGCGCGGGGTCGAACTCTGGCGCGGCGAAGCTGCATGCCTATCGCTCGACGACCTGCGGGGCGCTTCGCAGAGCCGACGCGGGCAAGACGGTGCGGCTCTCGGGCTGGGTCCATCGCGTGCGCGACCATGGCGGCCTCCTGTTCATCGACCTGCGCGATCATTACGGGCTGACGCAATGCGTGGTCGATCCGTCCGCGCCGGCCTTCAAGGCGGCGGAAGCCGTGCGCGCCGAATGGGTGATCCGTATCGACGGCGAAGTGGTGATCCGCGAGGGCGACACCGTAAACCCGAACCTGCCGACGGGCGAAGTCGAGGTGCGCATCGGCGCGCTCGACGTGCTCTCGAAGGCCGAGGAATTGCCGCTGCCCGTGTTCGGCGAGCCGGACTACCCCGAAGACGTGCGCCTGCGTTACCGCTTCCTCGACCTGCGCCGCGAGACGCTGCACAGGAACATCGTCCAGCGCACGAAGATCATCGCCGACATGCGCAAGCGGATGGTGGATGCGGGCTTCACCGAATATTCGACGCCGATCCTCACCGCGTCCTCGCCCGAAGGCGCGCGCGACTTCCTTGTGCCGTCGCGCATCCATCCCGGCAAGTTCTACGCGCTGCCGCAGGCGCCGCAGCAATACAAGCAGCTCCTCATGGTGGCGGGTTTCGACCGCTACTTCCAGATCGCGCCGTGTTTCCGCGACGAAGACCCCCGCGCCGACCGGCTGCCGGGCGAATTCTACCAGCTCGACCTCGAAATGAGCTTCGTCACGCAGGAAGACGTGTGGGAGACGATGGAGCCCGTCATCCGCGCCGTATTCGACGGCTTCGCGGGCGGCAAGCCGGTGACCGACGTCTTCCCGCGCATCGCTTATGATGACGCCATCGCGAAATACGGCACCGACAAGCCCGACCTGCGCAATCCCATCGAAATGCAGGACGTGAGCGAGCACTTCCGCGGCTCCGGCTTCAAGGTGTTTGCAGGCATGCTGGAGAAGGACAAGAAGGCGCGCGTCTGGGCAATCCCCGGCAAGACCGGCGGCAGCCGCGCCTTCTGCGACCGCATGAATTCCTGGGCGCAACAGCAGGGCCAGCCTGGCCTCGGCTATATCTTCTGGCGCAAGGAGGGCGACGCGCTCGAAGGCGCTGGCCCTGTCGCGAAGAACATCGGGCCGGAACGCACGGCGGCGATTGCCGCGCAGCTTGGCCTCGGCGATGGCGACGCGGTGTTCTTCGTCGGCGGCGACCCGGCGAAGTTCTACAAATTCGCGGGCGAGGCGCGCACCCGCGTCGGCGAGGAACTGAACCTCGTGGATCGCGACCGCTTCGAACTCGCCTGGATCGTGGATTTCCCGTTCTACGAATGGAACGAGGACGAGAAGAAGGTCGACTTCGCGCACAACCCGTTCTCCATGCCGCAGGGCGGCCTCGAAGCGCTCGAAACGCGCGATCCGCTGGAACTCAAGGCGTATCAGTACGACCTCGTCTGCAACGGCTTCGAGATCGCCTCCGGCTCGATCCGTAACCAGTCGCCCGAGACCATGGTGAAGGCGTTCGAGAAGGTCGGCCTCACAAAGGCCGACGTGGAAGAGCGTTTCGGCGGCCTCTACCGCGCATTCCAGTTCGGCGCGCCGCCGCATGGCGGCATGGCGTTCGGCATCGATCGCATCGTGATGCTCATCACCGGCGCGAAGAACCTGCGCGAAATCTCGCTCTTCCCCATGAACCAGCAGGCCGAAGACTTGCTCATGGGCGCGCCGTCCGAGGCGAGCGCGCGGCAGCTCCGCGAACTCCACATCCGGCTCAACCTGCCGAAGAAGGATGCTTGACGTAAAGCGCTCTTCTATGGCATCTTTACGCCATGGCTACAGCGGAACAGATCAAGGCGGCGCGCGCACTCCTGCGCATGGAGCAGGACGAGCTTGCAAGGCGGGCGGGCGTCTCCGTGACGACCGTCCGGCGTCTCGAAGCGAGCGGTGATTATCCGGTCGCCGAAGAAACGGCAAGCGGTGTGCGGGCGGCACTGGAGGAGGCTGGCGTGGAATTCATTCATGACGGCGTCAGGCTGAAGCCCGCGCATGACGCGGATGCGCTGTTCGCGAAGCTTTACGCCATCGCCGAAACAAGCGCAGAGGCGCTTCGGAGAAGGCAGCCGCTCACGGATGCCGACCTTTATGGCGACGACGGGCTGCCCGCGTGATCGCGGTCGATTCGTCGGCGCTCGTCGCGATCCTTCGGCTGGAGCCCGATGCGAAGGCGCTGCTTGGCGCGCTTGTCGCGGCACGGGGGCGTGTCATGTCCGCGCTGAACGTGCTTGAAACGTCGCTGGTGCTTGCGGGCCGCGAAGGCGACGGATCGGTTTTCGCCCCGCTCGATGTGTTTATCGCGGAAGCCGGAATTGAACTCGTCCCCTTCGACGCCGGCCAGGCCGGACTGGCGCGCGCCGCTTTCCTGCACTACGGCAAGGGGCGCCATCCCGCGGCCCTCAATTTTGGCGATTGCGCCGCCTATGCGCTCGCCCGTTCGCGCGGCGTTCCGCTCCTCTACAAGGGCGCGGATTTCGCGAGAACCGACGTCGTGCCCGCGCTTGCGGTTTGAGCCGCGCCCCGGCTCTCCTGCGCTGCGGCCTTCCGGCGGCAGTGTCGGGGCTGTATTGCGCGAAAAGGATGCGACAAGAAAAAGTGTTTTGTCCGCGCGACGCGAAAACGCAAATAAAACGTACAGACAGGGTTCTTTCCGAAAAGCAACGATGGCTCTGATGCGATTTTTATATTGCGGAGATCCTTCTTATTGCGCAATACGGATCATATCTTCCGTGTACCGTTATCTTTGCATTAGGAGTGTTGCTACATTCAAAGCGCCTCCCGTTTCATAAGCTTCAGTACTGGAATATCTTGTAAAGACTCGAGGCCCAAAGTTGTCGAAGTAGCGTAGCGCTACGCAACAACAGGGTGAAATTGTATGCGTAAAATCCTTGCTCTGGCGGCTTTCGCCGCCCTTTACAGCCCTGCCGCTTCTGCGGCGCCTGTAGCGGCTCTCGCCGGTATCGACACTGCCGCTGTCACGGAAGCGACGACTCTCCGTCACGATGTACAATATGTCTATCAGGCTGAAACGCGCCGTGTGCCGGTTGTGGTGGAACGCGACGTTGTCGTGTTGCGGCCGGTTCGCGTCCGTCCGGTCGTGGTCGCGGAAGCTCCCGTAGCACCGATCTTCGCACCCGTCGCGGAAATCGTCGCGCCTGCGCCCGTCCCGGCGCGCGTCGCCGTGGTTCGCGCTCCGCGCCGCGTTTATGCGGCTGCCCCGGTTGCCGTCGTTCCTCGTCCGACCGCTTTCGTTGCAGCCCCGGTTGTGTCGGTCGGCTTCTTCGGCGGCTTCTGACGCATCAGGCTTTCGGTAAGGCGGGGCGGCCCTTCGGTTACCCCGTTTTGCCGACCGCTGGCGGACCCGCTTGAAGCGCGGCATGGCGGATAGAGCGTTTCCGTATCGCGAATTGCTCCGACTTAACGCGTTCGGTTGGAAAACCGGTTCCAACTTTCCGCTGCAAATGCTCCGGGCTATCCGCCTCGCTGGCTTTGAAGCGCCTTGGCGATGCGGAGGAAATCCTCCACCGCGAGGCGCTCCGCGCGTTCGGCGGGATCGATGCCGGCTTCGGCCAGGAGACGGGCCGTGTCGGCTCCGAGCGAGGCGAGGCTTGACCGGAGCATCTTGCGACGCTGTCCGAACGCCGCTGCCGTCACCTTTTCGAGCCAGAGCGTCGGCACGGCATCGGGCGCTTGCGGGCGCGGCACGATTTCCACCAGCGCCGAGGCTACCTTCGGCGGCGGCGTGAAGACTGACGGCGGCAGGGTGAACAGGATGCGCGGCCGCGCCCGGAACTGCGCGATCACGGCAAGCCGCCCGTAATGGTCGCTGCCGACCTCCGCCGCGAGCCGCTCGGCGACCTCCTTCTGCACCATGACGACGATCCGGTCGAACCATGGCGGCCAGCGTGTCTCGGTCAGCCAGCCTACGATGAGCGGCGTCGCTATGTTGTAAGGGAGGTTGGCGACGATGCGATTTGCGCCCGTCTCGGTGGCGAAAGCAGGGTAGTCGATACTCATTGCGTCCGCAAAGGTGACGCCGAAGCGACCGCCGCTCGCCTCCGCAATCTGGTCGAGGGCGGGACGAAAGCGCTCGTCACGCTCAATCGCGATGGCACGGCTTGCGCCTTCGATCAGGAGCGCGCGTGTGAGGCCGCCGGGGCCCGGGCCGATTTCGAGCACGGTTGCGCCATCGAGCGGTCCGGCCGCGCGGGCGATCCTGCGTGTGACATTGAGATCGAGAATGAAATTCTGGCCGAGGGACTTTCGCGCGGACAGCGAAGCGTCCTTGATGACTTCGCGAAGCGGCGGCAGAGCTTCGATCGCGGCGGCGCTCACGAGCGATCCTCCGCACCGGCTTCAGCCGCGCTTGCGGCCATCCGCCGGGCGAGGTGAAGCGCTTCGGCAAAACTTCGCGGGTTGGCCTGCCCGGTGCCGGCAAGCGCGAACGCGGTGCCATGGTCGGGCGATGTGCGGATGAAGGGCAGGCCGAGCGTCACGTTCACGCCGTCGTCGAAGGCGAGCGTCTTGAACGGGATCAGCGCCTGATCGTGATACATCGCAAGCACCGCGTCATAGGTTTCCCGCGCCGCATCGTGGAAAAGTGTGTCGGCCGGATGCGGGCCCGAGGCGCGGATGCCCTCCGCCCTGAGGCGCTCGATGGCGGGCGCGACGATGTCCGTCTCCTCGTGTCCGAGCGCACCGTTTTCGCCCGCGTGCGGGTTGAGACCGCAAATGGCAAGGCGCGGGCGCGCGACACCGAAAAAGCGCCTCAGCCCTTCGGCGGTGGTTCGCGCGGTGTCGATAATGATTTCGCGCGTCAGCGCGGCAAAAACCTCTTTCAGCGGGATGTGCACCGTGACCGGCACCGTTTTAAGGCGCGGCGATGCCATCAGCATGACGGGCGGGCGCGGCGGGTGGCCGTGCCGCTCTGCGAGTTCGGCGAGAAATTCGGTGTGGCCTGCGTGAGGAAAGCCGGTTTCCATGAGCACGAATTTCGCGATCGGCGCGGTGACGACGGCTGCGGCGCGGCCGGACAGCGCGAGAGAGACGGCTTCCTCGATCGACTCGATGATGGCGCCGGCGTGAGCCACCGAGGGTTTGCCGGGCATGACAGGAACGAGCGGCGCGCGAAGGGGCAGGACAGGCAGCGCTAGGTCGAAGACAGCAGCAGCGTCTTGCGGGCGGGTGATGCGCGCGACGGGCGCGTCGAGACCGAGCAGTGCGGCGCGAGCCTCCAGAAGGGCAGGGTCGGCGATGACGAAGAACGGGGGGAGCGCGCAGTCCCGTCGCCGCACCCATGCCGCGAGCGTGATGTCGGGACCGATTCCGGCGGGGTCACCCATGGTGACGGCGAGTGGCGAGTCGGGAAACGCGTGGGAAACCGCCAAGGATAGGCTCCGGGCTAGATCAGACTGCGTGAAATCGGACCCGATGTGACGCAGAGGCTGACCGACATTTGAAATGTTCAGCGTCGAGCTGCGTCCAGGCTTGCGGCGACGACGCGGCAGGCAAACAGGCGCCAAAAAGGCCGCGCGTTTGAAGGCGTCGATTATAGCGTGTTCGGCCGCAGCTTCAAACGACCCTGAGAGAAAACGGCGCCGAAACGCGCAGGCGTCCTGAAGTCATGCCGCGACTTGGTTCGGTTGCGCGCGCCTTGCGCATGCATTTTGCGAGCGTATGGCCTCAAGATCAGGCCGTTTCCGAGCCCGACGAGACCCCGTGATCCCTCAGTCTACCTTCGTCCGGTAATCGATCGAAGCCGACTTCTTCAGATCCTGCAGATAGCGGCGCGAGAAGCGTTCAAATTCCTGCTGTCTCGCATCGGGCTTGTTCTCGGCTGCGGCGTTGGGCTTGAGAACGATACCCTTCTTGCAGATCGCATACGACTCCACCGCACCGGAGACGAGGATCGGCGGGGTCATCTGGCCCTCGCTGGCCTTGAGGATGAGAGGCTGCGCGTCCTTGTTGAACGAGGCCAGCTTCGCCTTGTCGACTGCCTTTACGGATGCATCGGCAACAAGCCTCGCGCGCTTGGGCAGGTCCGCGCAGGAGGTGAACTTGCTGCGGAGATTTTCAGCTTCCATCATGCGCTGGCTCACCGCACGTTCGTCAGAGCCCGCGACCGCCAGCCTCAGAACGCGCACGTCGAACTGGATATCGCCATCGGCGGGCTTCTGGTCGTCGGAGGGCAGCGCCGCAAGCATGGCCGCGATACGCGGACCGTACTGGCGACGGATCACGTCACGCCACGCGAGTTGCGCGCGGATGATGTTCTGCACGGTCTTGCGGCTGATGCCGTCGGCCTCGAACTGCTGGTAGAATTCGTTGAGCTGCGGCTTCTTGCCATCGCCGCCGCCGGCGCGCTGCGCCAGAACCTCCTCGACCTCCTTGTCGGTGATCGTGATATCGAGCTTCTTCGCGGCCTGAAGTTTCAGCTTGTCTTCTATGAGCGTTTCGATGACCTGCTTGCGCGAAGTGCCGCCGCCTTCGGACAGCACGCGGCCCTTGGCTTCCTCGATGAGCTGCTTCTTGATGCGCTCGGCGGTCTGCTCAGCCTCGGCCTGCGAGCGGGGGTTCGCCTGGATCATGAGCTGCCGGAAACGTTCCTTGATCGCGTCGCCGGTGAGGAGCGCTTTCATGCGATCGCCGAAGCCGCTCGTGCGCGCCATCCATCGCGTGCGCTGCGCGATGTCGCCCGACGTGATCGGCTCGTCGTTGACGAGGACGACGATGTTCTGCGCTCTGGCCTCCGGCCCGGCCAGCGCCAGCACCGTCAGACCTGCGGCGACCGCGAGAGTAGCGGCGCGATGAAGCTTTGCGATTCTCATGTCGGAAACTTGGATTTCATTTGCGGCAAGAGTGTGCCTGCCTTTGCCATAATCCCCGCCTCGGTTGCGGCGGCGGGATGTGCCGCCGGGGATCGCCCGAACGTATCGCCAAACGCGGATGGCGCCCCGTCTTTCGGAAATGACGCAGCCGGGGCGGCCTTTCGCTGTGGCGCCCATACTCGACGCCGGCCGTCCAGACAAATGTCGAAGCCGGACGGCCGCAGACGACCGAGAATTCTAGCGGAACGCCGCCGCTTCGGGCGAAAGATCGGCGATGGAACTTGGCGTCGTTTGCTGACCGAAGCCCTTGATGCCGATGCGGACCATCACGGACGTATCCGGCTTCAGGTCGGCATATTCCACGAAGGTCTGCTGATAGGTGACCGAGTAAATGAAGCACTCGTCCGCATACTGGACGCCTACGCTGTTGCGAACGAATTGCGACAATTCGAGGTTGTAGCGCGCATCGCCGAAGACGGTCCACTCGTCCGTCAGCTTGACAGCCGCGAAACCGGCGACTTCCTCGCGTGGCGAAGTGAAGCCAAGCAGAGGCTGTGCCGCCACTGCGACGTAGCTCAGGGCGCCTTCAAAGATGCCAAGCTTCACTTGAGCGCTGTAATCCTGGCGGGCAACGCTGAAGTCGCTCTCGTTGAGACGGAACTGCGTCACGAAGCGGAACATGTTGAGGTAGTCGACGTAGCCGCCAACCACGTAATCGGAGCGCGTGTTATAAAGACCGGTCGTGGGATCGTAGGAGTTCTTTCCCGCAACCTGGAAGCTCTCGCCGCCAACCGCCCGAACGCTGACCCCGTTGTAGGTCTGCATCGTGTACTGCAGGCCCACATTGGCGCGCGTTCCGGTCTCGATTCGGTCGTAGCCGGAGAACTTGTTGATATCGAAAAGAAGTGTGTCGTCGAAGACGAGGCTCTGCGCGTCTTCGTTGGGCACCTTGTCGTTGTTCGCGACATTGGTGCGTGTGATGATCTGCCCAACGGGTTCGATGACGTGCGAAGCCGTGTCGGTATGCGCCACGAAGGGATAGCGATAGTCGAGACCGCCGCCCACCATCTGGCGGGTGAAGGTGTCGCTGTCGCCAAGGTCGCCATTGACGTTCTGGAAGCTCGATACGTTGTAGATGTCGCCACGTCCGAAAACGAACGGCGTGAAACGCTGGCCCAGGTCGTCCGTCAGCGTCCGCCGCCATTCAGCCTGCGTCACCACGTGGTCGGTGCGGCCGAAATAGGGGCTGGTGGTGCCATTGGCATTATAGGTGCGCTGGTCATTCGAAGAGAGCGCGAGCGCATTCACATCGAACTTGAACTCCCCGCCGAACACCGGTTTGTCGTGGACATAATTGTAGTCGATGCTCGGATAGGCCCATGACGACTGGCTGTCGATGTATTGTCCCGTCGAGTAGTCGTAGGGCTGTCCGCCGAGGTTGCCGTAACGATTCACGGACATGTTGAAGTAGTTACGCTCACCCATGCCGGTCAGGTAGACGGACGACACACGTTCGGTCGAATAGATGCTGTCGAGGTGATAGAAGCGGCGGAATGTATCATCGCTTTCGAGGATCGCATTCCAGCCGACTCTCCAGAACTTGTTCAGCTCGAACTCGCCCTTTGTCGCGATGCTGCCGCGCCACTGGCGCTGGCCGACGAAATCGTTCGCATTATCGTTGTAGACGCCCGCGAACTTCACCTCGTAGGCGCCGTTCCACAAGCGCTGCCGCCAGTCGGCCTCCATCAGATAGCCCGCCTTGGTGGTGAAGGTGGGCGACAGAGTCAGGTCGTAATTCGGCGAGATGGCGTAATAATAGGGAACCGTCAGCGCATAACCCGTCATCGAATCGTGCCGGTATTGGGGCGCGAGGAAGCCGGAGCGCTGTTTCACACTCGGATCTGGAATGTAGAAATAGGGAAGCCACGCGATCGGCACGCCGAAGAGTTCGAAGCGCGTGTCCTCGAAATAGATGTTCTGGTCTTCCTTGTCCTGAATGACGCGCGTCGCCTTGATGCGCCAGACGGGCGGACGCTCGGGATTGGCCTCGCAAGGCTTGCAGGAGGTCACCACGCCGTTCTCGTAGACGGTCTTGCCGTCCTTGCGGTATGCGTTCGAGGCGGCGATGCGGCTGTCATCCTGCGTCAGCGCCTTCATCGAGCGGATGAAGCCATCGCGGAAATTCGAGCTGAGCGTAAGCCTTTCGGCGTTCACCACCGAACCGTCGGCCTCCTTGAGGCGGACGTTGCCGATGGCCGTCAGCGTGTTCGCGGACTTGTCGTAGATGACTTCGTCGGCAAGCAGGATATTCTCGTCGTAATAGATTTCGACGTTGCCGCGCGCAACCACGCGGTTGTTGCGGTGATCGTAAACAAGGTCGTCGGCCTGCAGCAGCAGAGGCGATGCCTTGTCGGGCGACACCTTCTTGGCCACGGTGGTTTCGCCACCGCGCGTCTGATTGCTTGGCGTCTGCGCACGCGCGACGCTGCCCAGGCACATCAGGCATGCCAACATTGCTGCCAGCAGTTTGCTAGGCATCGCTCGCCGCTCTCTTACTGAAGACCACCACTCTCAAGCCCCCCGGTCGACTCACACCTCTGCTCCTGATTACCCGTCCTCCTGGTAGAGAAGGACGGTTGCCGAAAGAAGAAGGGCAACAAGCGCCGGTCCCCAAGCCGCCACCGTAACAGGGACCAATCCCGACGCGCCCACCTTTCGCGACAGTTCAGAGAATATGAAAAAACCGAACCCCCCGGTTAATCCCGTCAGAACCATAGTTTGGATTTTGCCAAAACGAAAGGCTTTCAGCGAGCAGGTTGCAGCGATCAACACCATCGCGGCCATAAGAATAGGACGCACGAGAAAAAGCTGGTACTGAAGTTCATACTGTGTCGTTGGAAGACCGGCTTTTTTTGCAAACGTAATAAATCCAGGCAAATCCCAAAAAGACAGGGTTTCCAATGACCCGAGACTATTCATTATCTGAGCCGCACCAAGATATGTACTTACGAAATATTCATCGTAATGCCGAATGGCCTCGCCGGAACCTTGCACAGTTACGTTTTCGAGGCGCCAAAAGCCTTGCCGCAGTTCGGCCTTGTTCGCTTGTATTTGTTCATAAAATCTGTTGGCGGGATCAAATTGCAACAGCGTCACGCCAGCCAGCGTCAATCCTCTGTCTGCTGACGTCTTGGCGTGCAGGATCGTCGGCCCGTCCACGCTCTCCTGACGCAGCCAGGAGCCCGTGCCGCGCGAGGTC
This sequence comes from Rhodomicrobium sp., assembly GCF_047605405.1. Lineage (NCBI taxonomy): Bacteria > Pseudomonadati > Pseudomonadota > Alphaproteobacteria > Hyphomicrobiales > Hyphomicrobiaceae > Rhodomicrobium > Rhodomicrobium sp. The sequence goes on from NZ_JASGFR010000006.1 coordinate 54,011, forward strand.
GCGAACGATTTCTCCGACTGGAGAACGTCGGCCAGAAGCTTCTCCGACTTGGCTTTCATGGCGGACGCCACCGGGTTGTAAACGGTTACGGCGAAAATGCCGAAGAGCATCGCGACGACAAGCGCCGGCTGGACGAACTGCCACACGGAAAGCCCGGCAGCCCTTATGATCGTCAGCTCCGAGGTGCGGCTGAGACTCAGGAAGGCGGCGATGGTGCCGATCAGGATCGCAAAGGGCAGGGTGAGTTCCGCGAAAACGGGAATGCGCAGAAGCGTGATCAGCGCGAGTGTGCCCGCGCTCACGTCCTTTCTCGCGCCGCTTCGAAGCACCTCGACGAAGTCCACGAAAAATATGAGAAGCAGCGTCACGAAGAAGACGCCGAGAATCGTCATGGCGAACCGTTTCGCCATGTAGCGTCCGACGGTGGTGAAAATCATCATGACGCAAAATCCTCAGGACGCCGACGCGGCGGACGCGGAACCGCCGCGCTTCAGAAACGAGGGCAGGCGCAGACTGGGCAGCGCTATGACGGGCGCGCCGATGTCGTATCGCAACATCACAAGCCCTCCAGCGATCACCGCCACGGGTATGCCGTAGATCAGGCCTAGCGCCCATGCCTTCTTTCCCACGATATTTACGCCCGCGATCCCGACGATGCGGATGGCGGCACCGAGCGCGAAGGCCGTGAAAAGATTGCCGGCGCGGCCCTCGCGCGTGGTCTTCGGGCGGCCGAGATACAGCACGGCGATAATGGCGAAGGCGATCGGATAGATCGCACCGGAAAAGCGCTCGTGGATTTCAGAGCGGAACGATCCCTTGTTGTTCGTATACGCGGCGCTTTCCTTGTCGGGATAAAGAAGCTCGCCGATATCGCGCTCCCGCGGCTTTCGTTCGCGAACGCCTTGTTTCGCGGAAAAGTCGCCGATGTCGAAGCCGTAGCTCGTGAAATCCACGATCTGCGCGGTGGTCTTACCGTCCTGCTGGCGAATGATCTTGCCGTCGTGGAGCATCATGGACGCCCGCCCTTCATCCTGAAGGATCTGGCCGCGCTCCGCGATGACGGTCGTCACCGACTTCGGATCGCGCTCGTCGCGCACGACGACGCCCAGAAGTTCCCCGTCGTCGCTCTTTGCGCGCATGTGGAAGGTCAGGCCCGGTTCGAGGTCCGAGAACTCGCCCGGCTGGATCACCTGCGAAAGCACATCGGCGCGCACTTGCGACACCGTATCGCCGAGAAGCCGCGCCGCCTTCGGCAGCACGAACAGATTCGCCGTCAGGACACACATGGACACCACGACCGCGAGGAACAGATAGGGCGAGAGCAATCGCCAGACCGACGAGCCTGCCGCCGACAGCACAATGAGTTCGCTGTCGCCTGAAAGACGGTTGAGGCTGTGAAGCGCGGCGATCAGGAAGGCAACGGGAGCCACCGTGACGATCAGGTTCGGGATGGCGAGCGCGGTGATCTGGAGAAACAGAAGAAATGTCTGTCCCTGCGCGGTGAGAAGCTTGATCTCGCGCAAGAGCGACGTCAGCCAGACGATGAGCGTCAGCGAAACGAGGATCATGATGAGCGCCGACGCCGTCTGGCGGAAGATATACCGGCTAATCAGCATTCAACGATCACTCCAGCGGGCGGGGCACGCTCCGGCTTTGCCCGATCAACGAGCGGTCCTGTTTCGGCGTCCGGCGCGCGGTTACGGCGCTTTCGAGGCGATTCAGGTTCGAGGCTTCACTACACATGGGTTCATGGCGCATTTTCGGCGCGATTTCGAGCGATGTTTCCTTTGGACGCGGACTTTGCAACGTCGCGCGTTTCCTGTAGGCTTTCGGATCTCGATTTCCCGCCAGAACGGTCCGCTCACTCGATGACAGAACTTCCAGCCGTTTCGTTCGCCTCGTTGCAGCCGGAGCCGAAAGGCTCGACCGCCGTCTATTTCGTGACGGAGGGCGAAGACCTTCCACCTCCGATCAAGCGGCTCGACAAGACGAGCGCCGGCGCCGTTTCGCGCGCAATCGAGGTGTCCGGGTTCAAGCCGAAGCGCAAGACTCTGCTGGAAATTCTGGCGCCGCATGGTCTCAAGGCGGCTCGGCTCCTGCTCGTTGGCATCGGCGACGCCAAGACGCTGACGCATCGCGACTGGATGGACCTCGGCGGCGTCGTGCGGGGCAAGTTGCCGAAGAAAACGACCGAGGTCGACGTGGTATTCGCGGGTGTCGACCACCTGCCGGAAGACGCGCCGCTCGGCTTCGCGGCCGGCTTCAGCCTCAGAAACTACACCTTCAAGAAATACAAGTCGAAGGTCGCCAAAAGTCCGGAAGGCGGCGACGAAAACGAGCCGGACGAAGGCCGCGCTCCGCCGAAGCTTTCTATTTTTTCCTGCTGGGGCGACAAGCTCGCGGCGAAGCTGGAACACACGCAGGCCGAGCTTGCGGGCGTCTATCTCGCGCGCGATCTCGTCAACGAGCCTGCGAATATCCTGACTCCGCCCGAATTCACGGCTCGGTTGCGCGCGCTCGAAGCGCTCGGCCTTACGGTCGAAGTGCTGGACGAGGTAAAGCTCAAGTCGCTCGGCATGAATGCGTTGCTGGCGGTGGGGCAGGGGAGCGCGCAGCCGACTTCGGTCGTCGTTCTGAGGTGGAACGGCGCGGTCGGTCGCTCGGCGGGCGACGGCAATCTCGTGTTCGTCGGCAAGGGCGTCTGCTTCGATTCAGGCGGCATTTCCATCAAGCCCGGGCCCGGCATGGAGGACATGAAGGGCGATATGGGAGGCGCGGCCGCCGTCGCAGGCGCGATGGCAACGCTTGCGCTGCGCAAGGCGCCTGTCAACGCGGTCGGCATCGTCGGCCTCGTCGAGAACATGCCGAGCGGCACCGCGACTCGGCCCGGCGACATCGTCACCTCGGCTTCCGGCCAGACCATCGAGATTCTCAACACCGACGCCGAGGGGCGTCTCGTGCTTGCAGACCTTCTGTGGTATGCGCAGGAGCATCTCGAACCGAAACTGCTGATCACGCTTGCGACGCTCACGGGCGCCATTCTCGTCGCGCTCGGCAAGGAATATGCCGGGCTGTTTTCAAACGACGACAGGCTCGCGAACGAAATCACCGAGGCGGGGGCGCAATCGGGCGAACTCGCCTGGCGCATGCCGCTTTCCAAGAAATATAACAAGCTTATCGACGGCAAGTTTGCCGATATCAAGAATATCGGTGGACGCGATGCCGGTTCGATCACCGCCGCGCAGTTTCTGCAACGTTTCGTCAAGAATGGCACGCCGTGGGCGCACCTCGATATTGCCGGGACCGCGATGGCATCGCCCTCGACCGACATAAATCAGAGCTGGGGGTCGGGTTATGGCGTCCGGTTGCTGGATCGCTTCTCGGCGAAATTCCACGAAACGCCATCGGCAGAAGCGTAACTCAGTCTGAGCCGACCGCACGAGGCGGACAGGCTGTTCCAAATCAGCGATCTACGCTGCTGTGCCGCCGTCCGATTGACGGCGACTGCTGTCGGTGCATCTCAAGCTGCCGCATTCAGGGAATTCGAGACGCGCTTCAACGGGAGCGCGTTATTCCTGTTTCGCGTCTCGCTTTGATGTGCTCGTGAACGCGACAAGTACGCCCCGTTGAGAAGGGCAACGGCCAAGCGTCGCTAAAGGCGTGGCATATGGCCATCGTCGCCACCACGCCTGAACCTTTGCATGTGTCGGCAGCTGCATTTCCAGGTTCCCTGAAGCCGGAGACGGAAGACCGCGACCGATGAGCGGCTTGTGAGAAGTCGCGTCCAGCCTCTGACGTCGTCTTAAGGCAAACGACCCGGCTTTGTCCGATTCGCATAAGATACATTATGGAAATTTTCCGTAATGCAGCAGCGACCGGCCGACAACCCGCTATACCCAGTCGGCGCATCCGCTGCACGCCGCCACGACATCATCGAGCGTGTCCTATCTTTGTTCTCGCCCTGTCTCATGCGCCTGCCACTTCACCGGCGTTTTCGCACGGCAAGGCTGGTGTTTTCGCGTTGTTTTTTCGGCGTGAACGGAGCGGCTGCCCCACGTCGCCGGAGCGGAACGGATTTCATTAAAATTTTAAGTGACAAAATGAGGTATACGGAACTTTTCGAGAACCGGACTCGCCTTGCTCCAGGCAAAAAAAACACCTTCTACGTCTCGGATCTCTCCGAAAAATAGGCAAAACCTCAGCTTCTCGTGCAAACCGCTATTTCAGGCGACGATTCAGGCTGGAAAACCAAATTTTATGGTGAGGGCCCCGCAAGCCGGACCTTTCGTTGGGTCGAATCGCCGAGCGCTGACGCGGCTCCGGCGGCGGATAAGGACAAAAAGTGAACACGGAAACGGCGGTCCTGTTGTCCTTTGTTCCCATCGAGGAGGTCCGATGGCGAACGGTCCGAAGAAAAAACGTGCCCGGAATGTCTGGGATGCGCGCTTTCCACGGAATGCAGAATCGGGGGAACTCGCGATCATGGGCTTCGGATCGGCCTGCGCCAAGGCGGCATCGCTTTGGCGCAGGCACGCTTGCCCGCAACACCAATCGACGGCGTCATGCGGCGTCCGGTTTTCGGAAGGATGCCGCAGGCGGCCTGGGATCTGGATTTCCGGCGTCATGGCGGGCGCTTCGCCGACGGAATGCGACGGCGCGGCAGCGGGTATGCTCACTCCGTCCGGCCGGGACGAGACGCGCGACAAGGCGGATATCGTCCGCAGACGATGGATCGCCCGATAAAGGAAGCGGAAGATTGATGCGACGACCCGCATGACGCGTCCTTGCACGTCTTTTGCCGAAGGATATAAACCGTAGGGTGATTTGGTCTTGACCGTCAATCGCCCTTGGGCACGGAGGAAGCGTGACGAACGAATCGGAAACTCGGGCGAATGACACCGTGGCGGACGCGCCCTCTTCCGCCGAGGAGCAGCTTTCGCGGCTGATCGCCATCATGGCGCGCCTGCGCGACCCCGAACGCGGCTGTCCGTGGGATGTGAAGCAGAGCTTCGGCACCATCGCGCCCTACACCATCGAAGAAGCCTATGAGGTCGCGGACGCGATCGAGCGCGGCGACATGGACGACCTCAAGGATGAACTGGGCGACCTGCTTTTGCAGGTGGTCTTCCACGCGCGGATGGCCGAGGAAGCCGGGCATTTCGCCTTCGCCGATGTGGCGCGCGCGATAAGCGAGAAGCTCATTCGCCGCCATCCCCATGTCTTCGACGGCGCGGGCGGCGCTTTGGACGCGAAAGCGACCTGGGAGGCGATCAAGGCCGACGAACGTAAGGCGAAAGCCGAACGGCGGGGCGCGTCCGGTCTGGAAACTTCGCCGCGCGACCTATTCGACGGCATCGGCGCCGGTCTGCCCGCGCTCCTTCGCAGCACGAAACTGCAGGGTCGCGCCGCGAGCGTCGGCTTCGACTGGCCGAACGTCGCGCCCGTTCTCGACAAGGTGGACGAGGAACTTGCCGAATTGCGCGCGGAAATAGCCGCCCCTGCGGGCCCCGAGACCGACAAGCGCCGCTTCGAGGAATTCGGAGACCTGATGTTCGTCGTCGTCAATCTCGGGCGCTGGCTCGACATCGATCCGGAAGCCGCGCTTCGCTCGGCCAACGCGAAGTTCATTCGCCGCATGGGCGAGGTTGTGAAGGGCGCGGAGGAGGAAGGCCGCAAGCTCGAAGAGATGCGCCTCGACGAAATGGGGGTATATTGGGACCGGGCAAAGGCCAGGGAACGCGAACAAGGCGGGAAGTAACCGGTTGCTCACACCAACATACGACGCGACGGGTGTCGTCGAATTGGGTCAGCACCTTGTCGCATGACAGCCGGGCGGGAGAAGCCCTGCCGCCAAGGGCAGACTTCTCCGTTCTTAACGACGGAATGACATACATTACCTGTCGTCCAGCGCCCGTGCGATCGCAGCGCGGGCGTGAATCGTTGTGGTATCGAAGAGGGGCACGAAGCAATCCTCTTCCGAGATGAGAAGCATGATTTCCGTGCAGCCCATTATGATGGCCTGAGCCCCGCGCTCCACCAGACGCGCCATGATTTCACGATACGCTCGACGCGAGGCGTCGTTGACCCGCCCGGCGACAAGCTCGCGATAGATCACGTCATGCACGAGGCTCCGGTCTGTTTCGTCGGGAACCAGCACTTCCAGCCCGAAACGGCTCAAAAGCCGATCCTTGTAAAAGGTCTGTTCCATGGTGAAAGCCGTGCCCAGCAGGCCAACACGGGTATATCCAGCCGCCCGGACTCTCTCGCCGGTCGGATCGGCAATATGCAAAAGCGGAATGGAAACGCTCGCCGCCACCTCGTCCGCCGTTCGATGCATCGTATTCGTGCAGAGCAAGAGGAAGTCCGCGCCTCCCCGCTCAAGGCGCTTCGCCGCATCGATCATCTCGGCGGTCAGCGATGCCCAGTCGCCATCGTGCTGCAGGCGCTCGATGTGGGCGAAATCGACCGAGAACATGAGGATCCGGGCCGAATGAACACCGCCCAGCCGTTCTCTGACACCCTGATTGATGATGCGATAGTATTGGGCTGAACTTTCCCAACTCATTCCGCCGATAAGGCCGATGGTCTTCATAGCGTTTATCCCGCGTGGGCCGGCCCGGCCAAACCGGGCCCGCCTGTGAATCCCCCTCAATGCGGCTTCGCAACCTCCTCCGCCTTCAGCTCCTTCTTCGAGAGCTTGCCGATCAGCGTCTTCGGCAGTTCGGCGCGGAATTCGATGTCGGCGGGAAGCTCGATCTTCGAAATGCGCTCTTTCAGGAAATCGAGCATTTCTTCCTTTGTGACCTGCTGGCCTTCGCGCAGTTTCACGAACGCCTTCGGCGCTTCGCCGCGATACTTGTCCGGCACGCCGATCACGGTCACCTCGTCCACCGCGGGGTGCTCGTAGATCGCCTCCTCGATGCGCCTCGGATAGACATTGAAACCGGAGCAGATGATCAGATCCTTGATGCGGTCGACGATGTAGGTGAAGCCGTCCTCATCCATATAGGCGACATCGCCGGTGCGGAAAAAATCGCCGACGAAGGTGTCGGCCGTTTCCTTCGGCTTGTTCCAGTAGCCTTTCATGACCTGCGGGCCACGAATGCAGATCTCGCCTTTTTCACCGAGCGGCACTTCCTCTTTCGGATCGCCAAGCTTTCTGAGGGACATCTCGGTGCCGGGCACAGGCAGGCCGATGGAGCATTCCTTTTTGGGGCCGTTCAGCGGATTGATATGCGTGACGGGCGAGGTTTCCGACAGGCCGTAGCCCTCCACGAGGCCGCATCCGGACACGCGTTCGAAATCGCGGCGCACCTCGAGCGGAAGCGCCGCGCCGCCGGAAATGCAGAACTTCAGCGACGAAAGATCGTGATCCTTGATGTCCGGCACCTTTGCCATGGCGTTGAACAGCGTCGGCACGCCCGCCATGATGGTGGGCTTCGTCTGGTCGATGGTCTTCAGAGCGAGTTTCAGTTCAAAGCGCGGCAGCATGATCATCTGCGCGCCCTTGAGGATCGCGAAGTTCATGAGGCCCGTCATCGCAAACGAATGAAAGAACGGGATCACGCAGAAAAAGCGCTCTTCACCGGGGATGGCGAGGCCCGGAAACCAGGCCGCCGCCTGCTGCACGTTGACCGAGAGGTTCGCATGCGTGAGCATCGCGCCTTTCGGTGTGCCCGTCGTGCCCCCCGTATATTGAAGCGCCGCCACGGCTTGCACGTCGATGGCGCGGCGGTCGTAATTGCCATCGTTGTTCAACAAGTCCTGCGCCGAGACGATACCCTTGCCGGGCGTCCATTTCGCAAGCTCCTTGCCCTTGAAGAGACCGAAGAGGAAGCCCTTCAACCCCGGCAACATCTTCTTGAACGAGGCGACGACCACCGTTTCGAGCGTCCCTTTCTCGACGAGCGACTTCGCCTTCGGAAGCGTGGCCGCGAGATCTGCCGTCACCACGATGTTCGCGCCCGCGTCCTTCACCTGATGGGCGAGTTCCGGCACCGTATAAAGCGGGTTGAGGCTCACAACGGTGCCGCCCGCCTTCAGCGTCGCATAATAGAAGATGACGAAGGCCGGACAGTTCGGAAAAAGCAGGCCAACACGCGTTCCTTCGCGAACGCCGAGGCTTTGCAGCCCCTTGGTTGCGCGGTCGACGGCCGCGCCGAGTTCGGCGTAGGTCATCGTCTTTCCGAAGAACCATGAAGCTGGCTTGTCTGGAAAGCGAGCCACCGTCTCTTCGAGCGTAACCGGCAGGGGCTTCGGTTCGAAGGCTTGAAACCAGTCTACTCCCGGCGGATAGGATCGAAGCCACGCCCGAGACGTCGCCGTCGATTCCTCCTGAATTTCCTTGTCGTTCGTTTCCAAAATATGCGGTTGATCGTGCCCGTCCATGGCCGTTTCCATCCCCTGACAACATGCGTTTTCTTATTTTTTCGACGCGTACGGTATCATCTAAGTAATGAGGCCGAAATGCCTACCATCGGCGAACGTTCATCTCTGCGACATCGACAGCACGCCGCTCGCTCTACACGGGGCGATCCACATTTCCCCAGCCCGGACCGCGCCCGCCGCGAGTTCACTGGACTTGACCCCGGATTGCCGCTAATCGTTCCCGACGCGCCATAAGGAATCGAAACCGCAGCATGAATTGCGGTTCCGCCAGGGAGCCTCGAATGGACGACGTCGCCGAAAAAATCATAGCAATCCTGCGCAAGAACATGCGCCATCCGGAGAAAGAGATAACCCTCGACACCAGGCTGACCGATCTTGAAATCGAGTCGCTGGATCTTGCCGTTATCGTTTTCGATATCGAGGATACTTTCGGAATTCAAATTCCATACAACGCCAACGAGGAAGTGGCAGATTTCGCCACGGTCGGCTCGGTGGTCGACAAGGTCACGGCGGTGCTCGCATCGCAGAACGCGTCGGGCGCGGCGGCTTGACGGCCCAGCGCGGCCGGACCGGACCGCGCTCCCGCCCATCTGTCAGTCCTGGGGGAGTCCCGAATGAGCGAGAGGAATAGCGGTCGCCGCGTGGCGATCACGGGGACGGGCGTCGTCTCGGCTCTCGGCACGGGCGTGGAGAAATTCTGGGACGCGATCAAGGCAGGTGAGAACGGCATCGCGCCGCTGGCCGGTTTCCCGTTGCAAGACCTTTACATCACCATCGGCGGCGAGGTGAAAAACTTCGATGCGCGCGAGCTATGCAAGAGCCGGGGCGCGCAGCTTTCCGACCGCTTCACCCAATACGCCGCCGCTGCTGCGTGGGAGGCCGTGCGCCAGTCCGGGCTTGAAGGCCCGCTCGGCGAACGGGCAGCATGCATCGTCGGGTCCGGCGGCGGCGGGCTCACGACACAGGAAAAGGCATACGAAGACATCTTCGTTCATAAAAAGAAGGCGACGCACCCTCTCACCCTCCTGAAGACTATCAGCAGTTCGTCGCCCGCGCATATCAGCATCGAGCACGGCATCACGGGGCCGGTGTTCGGCACGGTCAGCGCCTGCTCGACGGCGGCGCATGCGATCGGCCTCGCCTTCCAGATGATCCGCTCCGGCCTGGTGAATGTGGCGGTCGCGGGCGCGTCGGAGGCGTCGCTCAATTACGGCTGCATGCGGGCCTGGCAAGCGATGCGCGTGCTTTCGCCGGAAGGATGCTTCCCCTTTTCCAGTCGGCGCAACGGCACGGTGATCGCCGAGGGCGCGGGCATCCTCCTGCTCGAAGACCTGGAGCATGCGAGAGCGCGCGGCGCGGCGGTGCTGGGCGAAGTGCTGGGCTTCGGCATGACCTCCGACGCCGCCGACATGGTCAACCCCGATATCGAAGGCCCGACGCGGGCGATGCAGATCGCGCTCGACGACGCGAGGCTCTCGCCGGGCGACATCGACTATCTCAACGCCCACGGCACAGCCACGGCCGCGAACGACATCAACGAAACGCGCGCCATTCGCAAGGTTTTCGGCGCGCATGCGGACAGCCTCGCGGTGTCTTCAACGAAATCGATGCACGGCCATTGCCTCGGTGCGGGCGGAGGCCTGGAAGCGGTGGTCTGCGTGCAGGCGATGCGGGACGGCTTCATTCCGGCAACCATCGGGCTCGATGAACCGGGCGAAGGCTGCGACCTCGACTATGTGCCGCACGAAGGACGCTATCGCGCCCTCGGCTACACAATGTCCAACTCCTTTGCCTTCGGGGGGCTCAACGCCGTTCTGGTTTTTGGCCCTGCCACTAATTGACCACAATTCAGCCGATTTCCAGCCTTATTCATCCCATGGTCTGGAAAGGTCGCGGTGGAACTGGAAGGTCACCATCGCGGCACCCAATTCGGGGAGCGACAAGACGACCGCCGTGTTAATCGGTGTCTCGCGGATTTGTTCGCCCCGTTCGTCTCGTCCGACCGCCGCGATTTTGCCCAGGCCCTCAATCCGCGATCCGGACGGCAGTCGGGCATCGCTTAAGCGCTTCCCGGATCAGACGAACTGAAGCAACCGTGAACGCGCCCTTATTAAAGGATCCTCGTTTCGATGTTTGAAGAGCATTCCATCTGGGCGTGGCTTGGATTCACGGCCCTCATTCTCACGATCCTCGCCGCCGATCTCGGCCTGTTCCACAGGAAGGCGCGCGCTATTCCCGTGCGGGAGGCGTTGATCATGACGGCGGGCTATATCGCGCTCGCGCTCTGCTTCAACGCCTGGATCTATTTCGAGTTCGGCAACCAGAAAGCGGTCGAGTTCCTGACCGGCTACTTCATCGAATACGCCCTGTCGATGGACAACATTCTGGTGTTCGTCATCATCTTTACTTACTTTCAGGTGCCGTCGCATTTGCAAATGCGGGTGCTCCTGTGGGGTATTCTCGCCGCACTCGTGCTGCGCGGGGCGTTCATTCTCGCGGGCTATGCGCTGATCGAAAACTTCCACTTCACCGTGCTCTTCCTCGGCGCGTTCCTCGTCTATACCGGCTTCAAGACGATGGCATCCGGCGAGGAGGCCGTCGACCTCGAAAACAGCCGCATCGTGAGATGGACACGGCGCGTGCTGCCAATGACGACCGAATATCACGGCGAGCGGTTCTTCGTGCGGCTCTCCGGCACCGGCAAGCGTGTGGCAACGCCGCTGTTTCTCGTGCTCATCGTGCTGAACATCACCGATATCGTCTTCGCGCTCGACTCGATCCCGGCGATCTTCGCGATCACGCGGGACCCGTTCATCGTCTACACTTCGAACGTGTTCGCGATCCTCGGCCTTCGCGCCCTCTTCTTCGCGCTGCGCGGGATGGTCGACAAGTTCCGCTATCTGAAATACGGGCTCTCGCTCACGCTTGTGTTCATCGGCATCAAGATGATCTTCAACTATCCCGAAGAATTGCCGGATATCCCGACCGAATGGGCGCTTGGCGTTACGGCGCTTCTGATCTTCGGATCGATCGGGCTGTCGCTCATCAAAAACCGCGCCGAAGAAAAGGCGGCCTCTCAGTAGGCGGCGGCGCAGCAGAAAAACCGCGTGGCGCTCTCCGCGCGGTTTTGAGGGCATGGCGTCTGACGGCGCTGGCCGCCGATAGATGCGGGAACGCCTGATGGTCCAATTCCGACATTTGCATCCGTTTGCAGCACGCTTGCGAGCAAATGTCGGAATCAAAAGCACCTTGGCAACTGGTGGATCTTTTGAATTCGACATTTGAGCGAAAGCAGCAGCAACCGGGTCTCAAATGTCGAATTGCACCCCTAGAAGAAATATTTGGCGGTGATTGCGACGCGCGTGTCGCCCGCGATTTCAAAGGCGCTTTTGGCGAATTCCGGCTTGCCGTAGAGCGTCGGGTTGTTGGAGACGCCGATGCCCTCGGTCGGAATGCCGACAATATTGGTGTCGAGCTTGCCGTCGCCGTTCTCATCGTGAATGGACGCCACCGCGTAGACGCCCGGCTTCAGGCCGCTGTACGTCACCACGACCCTGCCGCCGCGAATGATGGCGCTGCCCTGCTTCACCGGCCGTCCCGTGACGCAATCGGGAAAAGCGGCCTTGTTGGATGTCTCGGCCGAGAAAACGCAGAGCTTGACCTCGCCCCTGTTGGACCGAAGCCCGTCGATGACGATCGTCAGGTCGGCGGCGACGGCACTCGCCAGACCGCAGCCGAAAAACGCAGCCACGGCCGCCGGAAGAATACGCACTGACATGAAAAACCTTGAAATCATGAAGGAGGGTCTTCAGCCAAGCCGGATTATCCCCCGAAGTCAAGGTTTGTCGGGTCATATCGCGCAGGTCTTCGCCCGAGCCGGCCGCCGTTAGCGCGTGCGTTGTCGGGGAGTGGACGCCCGGCTGGTGTGGCCCTGCAAGGGCGGCTGCGCGCCTCTTTCGCATCCGTCATGCTGCATGGCGCGGGATCATGAACGGGCATTCAGCACGCGTTACATCCCGTTACAGTCCGTTGCGCCTTCGCACCGCCGCCAACACGTTTAGCCTTCGTTACGGCGAATTCCAGCCGGAATTTTCTGGCATTCATTACGCTCAGATTCGCTCGCGCCGGTTGAGGCGCGCGCGCCCGGAGACTTCGATGTTCAAGCCCGCAAAATACGTGTTCCTCGCCGGTCTTGTTGCCGGTTCATCGGCGGCCGCCGCAGCCGACCTGCCGCCCGAAATTCTCGACAGCGTCATGCAAACCTGTCGGCCCGATTATCATCGGCTTTGTTCCGATGTCCTTCCCGGCGAGGGCCGGGTTGGCCGCTGTCTGCTCGACAACGAGGCGCAGCTCAATCCCGGCTGCCTCAAGGCGATCAAGTTCGCCTATGCCATCGAAGTTTGCATGCCGGACTATCGCCGCTTCTGCAACGGCGTTCAGCCCGGCGGCGGAAAGATCGTGGAATGCCTCGGCGACCGCATCGAGAGCCTGAATTCCGAGTGCCGCCGCGTCGTGATCGCGAACCTGCCTTATTCGTCGCCGCGCCGCGACTACAGCTATTACAACGGTTACGATCGCTTCTCCCGCGAGGAACGCTTCGGCGGCGAGCGCTATCGGGATGTGACACCCCCTCCCCCGCCCGCCTACGATTCCGACGGGGATGAAGGGCCGGACGATGACGGCGATCCGATCAAATAGATTTCGCACCGCCGCGCGTTGCGCGGAGCGACCCGATTAGCCGGCTGGGCTGCCGCCCCTTTCTCCCCGCGAGAGAGGGGCGGATTTGTTTCAGGAGCCTGGCTGTCTCGACGCGTTCGGCGCCGCCTACTCCATCCGTGGGCCGGGCTCGCCTCCGCTTGCGTTGAGCCGCTCCACCCTGAAGCCGCGAAGGCGGAGTTTCCCGATGATTTCCTCGGCGTGAAGCGCGTCCTTCGTTTCGATGACGATATCCACCAGCGTCGATTTAGCGGGCACATAAAGATAGAAGCGGCGGTGATGAACTTCGAGGATGTTCGCGCCGCAGCGGCCAAGCTCGCTTGCGAGTTCACCGAGCATGCCGGGGCGGTCGTCGACCTGGATGCGCAACGACAGGATCTTCGATTCACGTTCGAGGCCGCGAATGATGATGGCAGCGAGCACGCGGCTGTCGATGTTCGCACCCGACTGGAAAAGGCCGACCCGGCGCCCGTGGAACCTCGGCCGATCGGAAAGGACAGCCGCGAGCCCCACCGCGCTGGCGCCTTCGGCAACCGTCTTCTGAAGGCTGGCGAGCAGGAAGACCGCGCTTTCGACCATGGACTCGCTGACGAGCACCACATCGCTCACGAGGTCGCGGATGACGGGCAACGCATGCGCGCCCGGTGCTTTCACCGCGATACCTTCGGCGAGCGTCGCGCCGCCGCATTCCGCGATACGTCCGCGCAGCGCCGCGTAGGTCGACGGATAGCTTTCCACCTCGACGCCGACGATCTCGATATCCGGCTTCAGGGCTTTCGCCGCGATGGCGACTCCTGAAATGAAGCCGCCGCCGCCCACCGGCACGATAAGACAATCGAGGTCCGGGCAGTCTTCCAGAAATTCGAGCGCGGCCGTCCCCTGCCCCGCGATCACGGCCGGATCGTCATACGGATGAACGAGGGTGTAGCCCTGCTCGACGATGAGCCTGTCGGCAGCGACGCGCGATTCGGCAACGCTCTCGCCGTAGAGGATCACCTTCGCGCCAAAGGCTTCCGTGTTGCCGACCTTGTTGAAGGGCGTTCCTTCCGGCATGACGATGGTTGCCGGAATGCCGAGCCGCGCCGCGTGGTGAGCGACGGCTTGCGCGTGATTGCCCGCCGAAATCGCGATCACGCCGCGCTCGCGCTGCGCCGCGTCGAGCGACAGCAGCTTGTTCAACGCGCCCCGTTCCTTGAAGGAGCCGGTCGCCTGCATGTTCTCGTATTTGATGAAGATTTGCGCGCCGGAAAGCGCCGAAAGCTTCGGCGCCTCCACGGCAGGCGTGCGGATGATCGAGCCGCGAAGAGCCTCGCGCGCTGCCCGAATATCTTCAAGGCTGACGCGCGGCTCTTCAGAAACCGCGACGGCGGAAAAGGTCATCCACGCATCTCCTCCGGCGGCGTAAGCGCCACCCAACAAGTGCGTGGAAAGATGACCTTCGCCGCCTACGCCTTCAAGAGTCGTGCGGCTTCGGGCGCGAAATAAGTGAGGATGCCGTTGGCACCCGCGCGGCGGAACGCCATCAGGCTTTCGAGCACCACCTTCTCGCGGGTGAGCCAGCCATTCTGGAACGCCGCGAGCAGCATCGCGTATTCGCCCGATACCTGATAGACGAATGTCGGCACCTTGAACTCGTCGTGGACGCGACGCACGATGTCGAGATACGGCATGCCGGGCTTCACCATCACCATGTCGGCGCCTTCGGCAAGATCGAGCGCCACTTCGCGAATCGCCTCGTCGGAATTGGCCGGGTCCATCTGATAGGTGCGCTTGTCGCCCCTGAGCGTGCCGGATGAGCCGACCGCATCGCGGAACGGGCCGTAGAACGCGCTGGCATACTTCGCCGAATACGCCATGATCTGGGTGTTGTAGAAGCCGCGGGCTTCGAGCGCGGTGCGGATTACGCCGATGCGGCCGTCCATCATGTCGGACGGCGCAAGCACATCGCAGCCCGCTTCCGCCTGATTCATCGCCTGACGCGTCAGCGCTTCCAGCGACAGGTCGTTGACGATCTCATTGCCGACCATCAGGCCGTCCTGACCGTGGCTCGTATAGGGGTCGAGCGCGACGTCGCAGATGATGCCCATGTTCGGCACGCGGGCCTTGATGGCGCGCACCGCGCGGCAGACGATGTTTTCGGGATTGAAGGCTTCGGTCGCGGCTTCATCGCGAAGATCGGGCCGCGTATAGGGAAAGAGCGCGACAGCCGGAACGCCAAGCTCCGCAGCCTGCTCGGCAGCTTCCGCGGCGAGATCGACAGACATGCGGTCGACGCCAGGAAGCGACGGCACCGGCTGCTTCGCACGCAGGCCATCCATGACGAAAATCGGCCAGATCAGGTTCGACGCGGACAGCGTGTTTTCGGCGACGAGCGCGCGCGACCACGGCGCCTGTCTCGTCCGGCGCAACCGGGTGAGAGGAAAACCGCCCGCCTGGGCGTTCTGAAGCGCTGCACCTGCATCGTAATATGCGTTTGGTTTTTCTTTCTTCACAGCCGGCACCTCTCGAAAAAGTGGCTGTTCTGTACGCCCGAAATCTACTTGACACAAGCCTGAACCGGAATTAGAACAAACGAGGAACATCGGAGGTGGCCGCAAACTCCGTCCGATGGTTGCAGCAAGCAGGCGAGCCAGAACACCGGCGCTCCCCCAAAGCCGGCATCGTGCGCTCTACGCCCCCGCGAGAGAACGATACGCCCCACTGGCCGCTTGCTTGCTTTTTTTTCCAATTTGCGCGACACCAGCCTCCTCCGCAGCAAGATCATCAGGGCCATGGCAAAGATAGATATCATCGGGGCGGGCGCCGCCGGGATGTGGCAGGCGTTTCTCCTGTCACGCCAAGGACATAAGGTTACGCTTTACGATCCCGCGGGCACCCCGTCGCAGAACTGCGCGAGCGGGTGCGCGGGCGGTATGCTCGGCTCCTATTGCGAGGGCGAGCCGGGCCACGAAGAGGCCCGCGACCTCGGCCTCGAAGCGATGGAGATCTGGAAGGAACATTATCCGTATCTCAAGCTGAACGGCACGCTCGTCGTGGCGTCTCCGCGCGATGTCGCCGACCTTCAGCGCTTCGCTGCCGTCACGCAGGGGCACACGCGCGTCGGCGTGGACGAGATTTCCGCGCTTGAGCCTGCTCTCGAAGACCGCTTTCGCGACGGCCTTTTCTACAAGGACGAGGGCCATATCGAGCCGTTCGTCGCGCTGGAATACTTCATCAAGGAAGCGGCGGCCCAGGGTACGAAGCTCGTTGCCGAGGCGTGGGAGGAGACCGACGCTGACGTTGTGGTCGATTGCCGGGGCCTCGCAGCGCGCGATCATCTGAAGACGCTGCGCGGCGTGCGCGGCGAGCGCGTCGTGGTGGATTGCCCGGGCGTCACCCTTTCGCGCCCCGTGCGCATGACGCATCCGCGCATTCCGTTCTACATCGTGCCGTGGTCGAACAACCAGTTCATGATCGGCACGACGGCCATCGAGAGCGACGACCGGGGCCCGGCGACGCTTCGTTCCGTGACGGAGATCATGGCAGCGGCCTACGCGCTGATCCCTGCGCTCGGCGAGGCGCGCATTGCTTTCATGGATGCGGATGTGCGCCCGTCCTTCCCCGATAACGCGCCCCGGATCATCATCGGAAAAACGCAGTCAGGCCGCCCCCGCCTCTACGTGAACGGCCTTTTCCGTCACGGTTTTCTGCTCTCGCCTATCCTCGCGAAGATTACGGCCGACTATATAGAGTCAGGTGCAAAGGCTCCGGGAGTTCTGCTTGAAGATCACGGTGAATGGTGAGGCGATGGCGACCGATGCGGCGACACTCGATTCGCTTTGCCGCGAACTGGGTTTCGCCGACGCGAAGATTGCAACGGCTTTGAACGGCGCGTTCGTGCCGAAAAACGAACGTGCGACGGCGGCGCTCGCCGATGGCGACGCCGTCGAAATCCTGTCGCCCCGGCAGGGAGGCTGAACATATGACACTTGCTCAAACCAAAACCGCCGACTCACTTTCGATCTATGGCGAGACTGTCGGTTCGCGGCTGTTGCTCGGCACCTCGCAATATCCGTCGCCCGACATCCTCAGGCGGTCGGTCGAGGCGAGCGGCGCTGAGATCGTCACCGTCTCGCTCCGGCGCGAATCGAGCGGCGACGGAAAGGCGGGCCAACGCTTTTTCGACCTTCTGAAAAGCTTCGGCGCGCGCGTGCTGCCGAACACGGCGGGCTGCCACACCGCGCGCGAGGCGATCACCACGGCGCACATGGCGCGCGAAGTGTTCGAGACCGACTGGATCAAGCTCGAAGTCATCGCCAATGACGACACGCTGCAGCCGGACGTTTACGGCCTCGTCGACGCGGCGGAAAAGCTCACGCGCGACGGCTTCAAGGTGCTGCCCTATTGCACGGAAGATTTGAGCGTCGCGCAGCGGCTCGTCGGCGCGGGCTGCCAGGTGCTCATGCCATGGGCGGCCCCCATCGGCTCGGCGCGCGGGCTCATGAACCCCTACGGCCTCAGGACGCTGCGCGCGTTTTATCCAGACCTGCCGCTCATCGTGGATGCGGGCCTCGGCGCGCCGAGCCACGCCGCGCTGGCGCTCGAAATGGGCTATGACGGCGTGCTCATCAACACGGCCGTTGCAAAGGCCGCCGATTCGGTGGCGATGGCGGTCGCCTTCGCGAAGGCCGTGGAAGCTGGCCGTCTCGCGTATCGGTCCGGCATCATGCCGCCGCGCGACATGGCGAGTCCGTCGTCGCCCGTGGCGGGGCTCGCGCTGCTTTAACGCGGCAATGAACAGGCCGCGCGTCTTGTTCTGAAGCTCGCCTACATCGATAGCGAGGTTACCCGATGACAAACGCCCTGCCCCGTTTCTATCCGGTCGTGCCGGATGTCGTTTTCGTCGAGCGTCTCGCGCGCGTCGGCGTGAAGCTGATCCAGCTTCGCATGAAGGATGCCGACCCCTCGGACATCGCGCCTGCGATCACGCAAGCGCTTGAAACGTGCCGCTCGCATGGCGCCACGCTCGTCGTCAACGATCACTGGCGCGAAGCCGTCGACTGCGGCGCGCCATGGGTCCATCTCGGCCAGGGCGACCTCGATACCGCCGAAATTCCCGCGATTCGCCGCGCCGGGCTCAAGCTCGGCCTTTCGACGCACAGCCATGAGGAACTCGACCGCGCGCTCACCTTCGATCCCGATTATGTCGCGCTCGGCCCCGTCTATCAGACGACGCTCAAGGTCATGCCATGGGCGCCGCAGGGGCTCGCGCGCGTGGGCGAATGGAAGGCGCTGGCGAAACGCCCGCTCGTCGCCATCGGCGGCATCACGCTGGAACGCGCGCCCGATGTCTATGCGGCGGGCGCGGACAGCGCCGCGGTCGTCTCGGACGTGGTTTTCGCGCCCGATCCGGAAGCGCGCGCGAAGGATTGGCTTAAGCTGATCGCCTAGAGACGGGAACGAGAAGGATCTGCCGAGGGGGATCGGTTTCTCGCCTCTGCCACCCAGTCAACCGGGCATGGCGACAAGCAGTCCCACGCATAGCGCGGGCAAGACGAAGGAAGCCATAGGCGCGCTCCTCGCTGATCGTTCAAATTTCGCGGCGGCGTTTTTCGACCTTTTCCGCCTTATCGCTCGCGATTGTTTGTAGCGCGAAAGCTTGCGAAACCGCGAAAAGATCTATCTTCTTTAGGATAGGGTTGCAACGTGGTGCGCCGATCGTTTGCGCGCCGGGAGACAGGATGGCTTGGCAATTCCTCGGGCTGACGGCGGCGCTCACCGCGATCATCGCGGCGCGCTATCTCCTGCTCTCCGGTCTGTTCTACTGGCTCCTGTGGCAGCGCGGCGGCGAGAAGCTCAGCGCGAAGCGGCTCAACCGCGACAGGCCGATGCGCGCCATCGTCATGAAGGAAATCCGGCTGTCGCTGCTCTCGTCTGCGGTTTACGCCGCGCCCGCCGCCTTCGCACTTGCTGTTTTCCTGAACGGCGGCACGGCGATCTACACCGACTGGCGCGCCTATGGCGGCGTGCCCTATCTCCTCCTCAGCTTCTTCCTCTATCTCGTGGTGCAGGACACCTATTATTACTTCGCGCATCGGCTCATGCATCATCCGAGGCTGTTCCGCTGGATGCATGCGGGCCATCACCGCTCACGCCAGCCGACGCCCTTCGCCTCCTTCGCGTTCGATCCGGCCGAGGCGGCGCTGACGGCGTGGCTCATCCCTGCGATGGTGTTCGTGGCGCCGATCCATGTCGGCGTGCTGATCGGGCTTCTTATGTTCATGAGCTTCGTGGCGGTGTGGAACCACTCGGGCTGGGAGGTGCTGCCGCGCTTCCTCGTGCGCGGCCCGGTCGGCAGCCAGCTCATATCGGCCACGCATCACAGCTATCACCACGTCCGCTTCGACCGGAATTACGGGCTCTATTTCAGGTTCTGGGACAAGGTCATGGGCACGGACACGATGCCCGATGAAGCGCGCGACGGTTCGCGGCTTTCGATGCGGCCCGAGCGGGCTTGAGAGAACCAATTAATTGACTAAATCCGTCGAATCGGCTAGTTGGTAATCCCACCTCGGCGATAGCACGCAGCGCCTTTGCGATTTGCGTTAAGGTATTTCGGTATCTTTGCAATTCGTCTCGAAGCGCTAGGCTACTTAATGCCTAGCTACCTTCTCAGTTGACGGCTCCTGTGACAGGAGCTGCGGAAGGCCGAGGCAACGCAGGAGGGTTTTGTATGAAGATTTCTTTCGACAAAACGAACCTTGCTCAGTATTTGGCGCTTCCGTTAATGATCCTTGAGATCGTAAACGTCGTGCTGGATATCTTGAGCAAGGTCGTCAACTATGCCTCCCCTTTACGAAAATTGCGCATACATTTACAATAATCAAAAAGGAAAACCTATTTTTGTACCGACAATCGAAGGGCGGCGGATTGGCCTAAGAATTAAATCACTTATTGAACAAAAATACATACCGGATACTTTCTATTATCATCTGTCCAAAGGTGCGCATATAGCGGCTTTACATAAGCACCGCGATCAAAAATATTTCTGCCGCGTCGACTTAGAGAATTTTTTTTATTCCATCGCTCGAAATCGCGTTCAGCGTTGCCTAAGAGATATAGGTGTACGGCGTCATGAGAGTTATTCCAAGTGGTCATGCGTGAAAAACCCGTATGGTGACCCATCTTATGCACTTCCTTATGGTTTTGTACAATCACCATTGATAGCAAGTTTAGTTCTTCACAATTCTCAATTGGGAAGATATTTGAGATTTCTTCCGTCCTCTATCGTATTATCGGTTTATGTTGACGACATAACGCTATCTAGCAACGATTTTAATTTAATTTCAGAGTGTTTTCATTATGTTTGCGATGCGGTGATAGGTAGTAATTTTAGAATTAACAAGAATAAAAGTACAGGACCTTCTGAATTTATTGATTTATTTAATTGTAGCCTTACTTCCACGAAGACCTTCGTGACACAAGAACGCAAGAATATATTCTATTCTTTGCCGAAATCTGAAAATAGCGCAGTTGCGTTTGAGTCTTATTGCGCGCGCGTAAGCCATGGCAATTCAGAGTAAGATTATAACACCGAATGCGAGTGTATTAGAAACACTCGCATTCGGCATCAAAAGAACTAAGGCCGCTTCTCGATAGCGCCGTTCGGGTAGATGTTGACGCTGAAATAGCCGGGCGAGCTTTGGTCGCCGGTGCCGCCCGCGCCCTGTCCCTGCCAGAAATCGAGGCTCTGCCGCTTCAGCGTATATTCGCAGGAGTACTCGCAATAGACCCACGAACCGCCCGGCAAGCGCACCTGATCGCCATGTTCGGCGCGGCGCACCGGCGCGATCACGCGCTCGAAGCCATACCAGCTTTCGGCATAGATGACGCGGTAAGCGCCGCAGCAGTCCTTGCACTCGCCGCAGAATTTCGGCGCGCGTTGCTGCGTCGCGCGGACCTTCTTGACGTGCGGAACGGCGGCGCTGCTGCCCGCCCCCGGCGTCGAGGATGCATCGGCGGCCTCAGCCGAAGCGGCCAGCCCCAGAAGGGCCGCGCCGGTCAAAAGAGCGCGAAAGATCATGTCGATTCCCCCGAAAAGACCTCAATGTGCCTGATCTTACTGTAAGCCGGTTAACCAACTTAGCCAAGGTGGCGAAGAGTAACGTTTCGCAACGGGGACTTCACGACCGGTGCGAGACAGGAACGGCATACCCGCTGCTTGGGAAAACCGCCGCGCGCCATGCCTTTTCGTTTGTCTTTTTGCGAAAATCCGCCTCCCCTGTAGCCTTGGCGCACCGTCTGGAAACGCGGTGAGCCGCTTCGGCCGAGGCGGTCGCGCCAGTTGAGCACCGGGAGCGAGACATGCAGGGAGCGACGATTTTCGCCTATTGCGAGCGGGGCATGAGCCCGGCCTTCTGGGCGGAACCGTTGAACGCGATCACGAACGCCGCGTTCGTTGCGGCGGGGATTGCCGGGGCGGTGATGATCGCGCGGCAAACGCCCGCCGAGCGCTCGGCGTGGAGCATATTCTTCGCCCTGAACTTCGTCGCCATCGGGATCGGCAGCTTTCTGTTCCACACCGTGCCAAACCCGACCACCGGCGCTGCGGACACGATCCCGATCGGCATCTTCATGCTGACCTATCTCATCTTTGCATTGAGACGTTTCGCGGGGGCGGGCGTTCTGCTCACCGCCTCGATGATCGCCCTGTTCGTGAGCGCCATGGCGCTTTCCGGGGAGGTGCAATGCTATGGCGGGCGCATCGGCTTCGGGCTTGCCGTACCGGAGGGCGCGCGCGCCGCGTGTCTCAACGGCGGCCTCGCCTATGGCCCGGCTGTGGTCGCGCTGGTCCTGATAGCGGGAACGCTCGCGATCCGCCGACACCGTGCGGCGGCGCTCGTTTTCGCGGCGGCCGTCACCTTCGCGGTGTCGCTCACCTTCCGCACGCTCGACCCGACGCTCTGCGCCGACTTCACGCTTCTCGGCTATCGCCTGGGCACGCACTTCCTTTGGCATCTCCTGAACGCGACGACGCTGTGGCTGCTGCTCCTCGCCTCGATCCGCTACAGCCGCCAGTCTGGAAACGGCACAGCACGGCGCATAGAGATCATCCCGCCACGCCCGGCTCTATTGCGAGGGCGGCGCTGAGCGCGCAGTTTTCGATCGGCAGTTGCGAGTCGCTCACGCTTCGCATACTCCTTGATGCATGCGGGCGTGGCGAAATGGTAGCCGCAAGGGACTTAAAATCCCTCGGCCGCAAGGCCATGCCGGTTCGAGTCCGGCCGCCCGCACCATTCCATTCACCGGATTGCTGTTTGCCGCGATTTCCTTGGAGCGCGTCCAGAAAAGTGTGAAACGGCTTTCCGGCAAGACGCGCAACAAAACATGAGCATCCGCTTCTGGTCCGATCAAAGCGGATGCTTTGGGTGGGGCCGATGCTGGATGCGCCGTGGTCGCTGCCGACTTAACGGACGCCCTTCGCAAGGAAGTGCTCGGCGTAATCCATGTCGCTTTCCCGAATATGGCCGTTCAGCCAGCTCTTCAGGAAGGTCATCACTTCCATGGAAAGCTGTGTCGTGCGCGCCTGCGCATATTTCTCCCGCACGGCAAGAACCTGCTTCGTCAGCGCATCGTGCTCCGCCTTATGTGCCGCGGCGTGCGGATAGCCGGTCCGCTTGAACAGTTCCTCCTCATGCCTGAAATGCGCGGCAGTGTAGGCGATCATGTCGTCGAGGATCTTGCTGAGAACGTCCTTTGCATGACCGGCATGCATCGCGTCGTAAAGTTCGTTCAGCATTCCGACGAGCTTCTTGTGCTCATCGTCGATAGATGGAACGCCAACGCTCAAGTCGTTTGTCCAGTTCATAAGCGGCATCGGATGTCGGCCTTTTTCGTGCAGAAACGAGTGGGGGAGGCAAGGCCGAGATTAAGCTTTTGCGCTTAATCCTCCGTAAGAAGAATCAGTAAATCTCTTCGCATCGCGCATTTTGGCGGTTAACGTAATGGGCGCCCTGCCACGCGGGAAAAGCGGCGAAAAAACGCAACCCAGTGTATTCGCGGCAACCCAAAAGGTGCTCTTGCGAACCCTGCGGCCGATATTTCGCAGGGCGGCATGGCCGATCTTTTCATTTTCCCGCGCGAGGGACGACAGCGCTGGGCTACAGGGAAACACGAGCATCCAGCCTTAACCTTCCCTCCGAACCAACGCCGTCAAACTGCTGCGAAGGACGAGCGCCCCAAGCAGCAGTTCAACGCAGCGGTCGGGAACGCCAAGGCTGACCCTTGCAGCACGCTCGAAGTGTTACACCTGCGCGCCAACCCGCCAGAACACCCCCACGCCATCGATGTCGATTATCGGAGAGGTGATATTGTTGGCGGCGCGAAAATCGGCGATGGCTTGGCGACATCCCAGTACTGCGCCAAAATCGTCGACGATCACGAAGCCGCCCCGTGAAACCTTGGAATACAAAGCCAGAAGCGCGTCCATCGTCGACCCGTACATGTCGCCATCGAGACGGAGAATTGCCAGTCGTTCGATAGGTGCCGCAGGCAAGGTATCCTTGAACCAGCCTTTGAGGAATTTCACCTGATCATCAAGCAGACCCAGCTTGCTGAAGTTGTTCTTGACCTCTTCCTGGCTGATGGCCAGCGGCGCCCAGGTGTGGTGCTTGTCTCCGGCATCCTGAGGACAATCCGGATCAGGAGGCGGCAACCCCTCGAAGGAATCCGCCACCCAGACCCGCCGGTCGGTGACACCATAAGCTTTCAGTATCCCGCGCACCAGGATGCACGCGCCGCCTCGCCAGACGCCGGTTTCGATGAAGTCTCCGGGCACTCCCTCCCGGATCACCGTCTCTGTCAACTGGCGCAGATTGGTCAACCGCTGGGCGCCGATCATCGTCATGGCTTGAGAAGGCCAGTCACGCCCTAGCGCGCGCTTTGCAGGGTCATATTTCCCGCCGGACCAGGGGTCCATGGGCAGATCGCCGTAAATTTCATTCGTCAGCGTCTTTTGCAGGAGATCGATATAGAGCGCTCTCAAATCACTTTCGAAGAAACCCGCAGCGTCGTTGGCGTATTCGACCTCGCCAAGGTTATTATCCTTGATCTTTGCCTGTCCCATCTGATCCTCTTGCCGGACATTTCCGAATAATTTCTTTAATAGGCTTTCAACCTTATTCGAGGCTGCACGGCAGCTTGCTTCTGCCTGTAGAACAAATCATGGCACTGCGCGGATTTGACGGACCGACCCACTCTTGGGCCCCACGAGACCCTCCGGTGCGCCATTCAAGATGATCATTTGCTGCGAGGTTTCGCGGCCCGGCGCCGAATCGACCGCAACGGCGGAAAAACGGGCAATCGGCGCCGTTGCAACCCGGTACGACAAGCGCGACGACAACTTCCTCGCATCCGTCAAGCTTGCGTCAGTCCGTATCTGGCTTCGGGCTTACGAGTCGGTGACCCAAAGGACATCACGCTCATGAGATGAAGACCGCCTTGCCCATGAGCCTGACCTCCGGATCGGGCGCAGCGCCCCGAGCGTTTGGTTCGGCCGTCGTGGCTGGACGTTCAAAAAAAGACCGCACACGCATTGCTTGCGGAGTCGCACAGAAAATGCCGGGAAAGCGGACACGTACCATTCCATGGACTGTGGCCAGTCCAGTCGGCCGTTGACAGTCATGTCGATGACAGATTATCTCGGAACGTAATTACAATACGTGCGACAAGCGCACGAGATGGGTACTTTCATGATGGTGCTCTAGTTGGTTTCAGGCGCCATGTACTTCGGTGATTTTCGTTCATGCCGACCATCGGAGTAGGACATCCCCTCGTGACCACGGAGGGCATGCTCAGGTCGATATCACGGCGAGTGCCTGTTCCGATAGACTGAAGCCGGGAACCGCTCACATTCGCAGTCACATGTGCCAACCATCGCCGAAGACGGATCTTTCTCCCTGGATTTTACGATAGCCGCCTTGGCAAGATTTATGAGAGCCCGCCATGCCCGAGCAAAACGGCACGACAAATGGACAGACCTTCGTCACGGCGTTTGCTCGCGGCCTGTCGGTCATCCAGGCATTCGGACCGGAGTCCCCGCGCATGACTTTGGCGGAGGTGGCGACGCGGACGGGTTTAGATCGGGCTGTGGCCCGACGCCTGCTTCTCACATTGGTGGACCTTGGGCTTGCTGCGGTCGTGAATGAGCGGAAGTTTGAGTTGACCCCCCGAATCCTCAGTCTAGGCTTCTCCTATTTTTCGTCCATTGGCTTCGACCGCAGCCTACAGCCTTATCTTGACCAACTATCCCGCCTTGTAGGTGAGACCATCTCGGTGTCGGTACTTGATGGGGAAGACGTGTTATTCCTCGCGCGCTCCGATGCAGCGGGACGGCGCATGGTGTATCTCGCCAAGCTGGAAGACCGCATTCCGGCTTATTTATCCAGTTCAGGCCGTTTGTTGCTTTCAGATCTGTCTGACGCCGAACTGTCAGCGTACCTGCATCGAATCGAACGTCGCGCCTACACCGCAAACACAATCACCGACCCGGATCAGCTAATGGCAGTGATACGGGAGGCCGGCCGCAACAATTATGCCGTCATTGATCAAGAACTAGAAGATGGGATACTAGGAGCGAGCGTTATATTGCGCGACCGTAGGGGAAACGCCGTCGCGGCGTTAAACATGAGTTCTCATGTCGGTCGGCTGGACAAGGCTCGTCTGGTCCGCGAGTTTATACCGATACTCCAGGATTGGGCACCTCGTTTCGTAGATTTGCTTTTATGACTCGGCCACACCTCAAGATTGTCTAATATTGATGCCTCTGAAGCCGACTAGGCGAGGATGTCGCGGTCTATGATTCATAATGCGCGACAGGCCGGTCGGGGTCCAGTCCTTCGCGTAAAGCGAGATGTCGCCCGCCCTCCGGTGAGGAGAACCTTGAAATCAGACTCGAAGTGCGAAGTCGTAGCTTTCAAGAAGCGTATTTCGCGTGAATTCGGATAATGTTTTCCAGACTCCACTCGAATTCTCGCGATGATCTTCGTGTTAGCTGCCGCAATGCAGATAATTAAAAACGGTTGCTTTGGAAGAATTACGCATTGGACGCCGAGCTGGCGAGATGTCTTCGTGCGATTCCGGTCAGAATGATAGCCGAGCGAGGCCGTGACTTGGTTGATCGCCTAACGATGCAGAGAAAAAATCTGTTACAACATTGAGCGTTTTGAGCTGAAGGCAACCTAATGATTTCCTTTTAGGACAACATTATGTCTTAGTCATTCATGTATATGGCGATTTTAATTCGTTTTGTATTGCTACGTCGATGCTAAAGTGGCGACGAGAAATGCTTGTGTGTGCTGATTGAGATGCATAACACAGGCCGATATTACCCGGCAGGTAATTGACTTGATCCCATGGCTTTGTCTACGCTTGTAGAAGCTGGCGGAGCACATTTTGTTATGTGTGTAACGTAGTCTACCTAGTTGTCTGAAGACGTGGAGTATTCTTGCATGTGCTGGCCGCTCCTGGCTGTAAAAATGTGTTTGGCTATGAATACCAGTTTGAGCGCCAGTCGTTGAACTGCGAGGAATCGGATGCCACACGCTATCGCGAAGATATTCATGGTCTACCCTTGCGCATCTGAACGGCGACGCCGTGACGGTCGTCATCGCCGCGCTGATCGCGCACGCCTCCCTCACCCCGGTCGCTCCACTCAGATCAAGCGTCTGCCGCCGTTGAGGAGGCGCGGCTGCAACCCGTCTCAACGCTGAAAGGAGAGTTCAGGATGATGAGCGCATTCAACGACGCCGCGGCCGTATCGGCCAAAACGATGTTGCTGACGGGTCGTCTGTCTGTCAGCGACATTGAGCGCAGCCAATTATGGCAACAACGTCTGGCGGAAGCCGTCTTCGGGATGACAGTCCACCTCATCGAAAAACGTGAGCCGTCGGTCATCTTCGACTGGCTGGCAGTCCAGAGCGACATTTTCTCCAATCTCCCCGCATCGGGAGCCGAGGACGCCAATGCCTGGATGCAGATCTTTTTTCGCGCGCAGGCGCTTTGCGAGAAATTCCTTATCGCCCGGTGCGGTCATGACGAACTCGCGAACTGGACCCGTGTCAACGCCTGGGTCCATGAGAGGCTGGAAGTTGGCCAGGGCGGCGGGGCAGCCGACGTGGCAAACCGAATTGCCCGTCAGGCCGCACTTTATGATTCTGAATACGATCTGCGCAGCACCGGCTATGCCGAGGCGGAAATCGCCATTTCCCATTGCGCGATCTGGGATTATCGCGAGAAGGCGCGCGCCCGTGGTGTTCCAATCACGCTTCGCTCGCCTTGCGAATACTGCACCAAGGCGATCGCATCGAATGCCGCTGCGAAGGGATATCAATCCCAATACCAGCTTATCAGCGACGGTACGCATCACGGCTGTGAATGGCGAATTTACAAGTCGGCCACATCACAAAAATCGGGACAGACAACATGTGCGGAATCGTCGGCTGGGTAGATTGGAAACGCGACCTCAGTCGCGAGGCCAATACAGTTTTCGATATGACGCGGACATTGACGCGGCGCGGTCCGGATGACGAGGGCATCTGGACCGCGGAACAGGTGGCTTTCGGTCATCGCCGTCTGTCGATCATCGATCTGCGCGGCGGTGCGCAACCGATGGTGGTTGGCGACAGCGAGGAACCGTTGGCGGTCATCACCTATGGCGGAGAAATCTACAACTTCCGTGAACTGCGAGCGGAATTGACCCTGCACGGCCATCTCTTCCGCACGCGGTCGGACACGGAAGTCATCCTTCGGGCTTTTCTCCACTGGGGAACAGCCGCCTTTGCCAAGCTTAACGGAATGTTCGCTTTCGCCATCTGGGACATCCGGCGTCGCGAACTGTGGCTTGTCAGAGATCATTTCGGCATCAAGCCCCTCTACTATTACCCGACGCAAAACGGACTGATCTTCGCATCCGAGCCCAAGGCGATCCTCGCCCATCCGCACGCGGTTGCGGAAGTCGATACCTCCGGCATCGCGGAGATCTTCGTCGTTGCCAGCGCCCCTACGCCTGGCCACGGGGTATATCGCGGCCTCCAGCAAGTGAAACCGGGCCACGCCCTCAAGGTCTCGGAGAGCGGGTTCCGCGACAATCTCTACTGGTCTCTTCCCACTGGGCAAGTGAACGACGGACCGGAGAGAGCGACGGCCCATGTTCGGGAATTGCTCGAAGACATCGTCGAACATCAGATGATGTCTGACGTCGCGCTCGGCGGTTTGCTGTCCGGCGGGCTCGATTCGAGTGCGATCAGCGCTCTGGCCGCTCGGAAACTGGGCACCGGCCATCGGTTGTCGACCTTTTCCGTGGATTTTCCAGACAGCGCCGGGCTTTCCCAACGCAATGCATGGCACGATAGCCACGACGAACCTTATGCGCGAGAAGTGTCCAGCCATATCGGCAGCCATCACACGACAGTTCTCGTTAAGCCGGAGGACGCCCAAAAGCACGAGGAAGTCGTACTTCGCGCGCGCGATCTCCCCGGTTGGGGAGAGATGGATATCTCGCTCTATCTGCTGATGGAGCAGATACGGCCGCATGCGACCGTCGTGCTGTCCGGCGAAGCCGCCGACGAGGTGTTTGGCGGCTATCCTTACTTCCACGACGAGCATGCGTTGGAATTTGAAGGTTTCCCCTGGATGCAGGGACGATCCACCCCGTCGATTCTTCTCAGGGACGACATCGAACGGACGGTGCAGCCGGCAACCTATATGAAGGAGCGTTATCACGAGGCGCTGGCGGAGGCGGCATCTTTTACCGGCGAGTCACCGCACGATGTGCGGCTGAGAAAAATCGGGTATCTCGCCTTGACGCGATGGCTGCCGGCCCTGCTGGACCGCAACGACCGAATGAGCATGGCGGCGGGGGTCGAAGCCCGTGTCCCGTACTGCGACCACCGCCTTGTCGAATATGTCTGGATGCTTCCCTGGAATGCAAAAAATTCGGACGGCATCGAAAAGACGTTATTGCGTCGCGCCGTGGCAGACCTCCTGCCGAGGTCCGTCTTTACCCGGCGCAAAAGCGCCTTTCCCGCCAATCCTGATGTCAGATACCAGCAGTCCTTGCGCGAGCGCGTAGACGATCTTTTGGCGACGCCCAGCGCGCCGGTCTTCGAACTTGTGGAGCCCTTCAAGGTCAGGGCTTTCCTGAACGATGGGGTTCCCCTCCCGAGCCCGAGGAGCGCGGCAAGCCAAACAGCGGGACTATCTTTTCTGCTTAACGTCAATCAATGGCTGCAGACCTATCGCGTCAGTATCCGCTGATCCTGCCAGGAGGGCGACTTATGTGCGGAATTGCCGGGTGGGTCGATTACACCCAAAAAGACACCGATATATTCACACTCGAACGTATGACCGAGACACTCGCGGCCAGAGGGCCGGATGGTGTCGGCTATTGGCGCGGTGAGCATGTCGCATTGGGCCATCGGCGCCTTGCCATCATTGACCCTGAAGGCAGCCGGCAACCCCTGGCCTACGAGCGCAACGGCCGGACGGCGGCGGTCCTCGTCTACAATGGCGAATTGTATAATTACAAGGAGTTACGCAAAGAACTGCAAGATCTCGGATATGATTTTCATACGCGCGGCGATACCGAGGTCATTCTCCTGGCGTGGATCGCGTGGGGGCCGAAATGCCTGAACTATTTCAATGGCATGTACGCATTTGCGATATGGGACATCGAGCGGCGGGAATTGTGGCTGGCGCGCGATCACTTGGGAATAAAGCCGCTCTATTACTATCCGGCGAAGACTGGCGTTATTTTTGGTTCCGAACCCAAGGCTCTCTTCGCTCATGAAGCCGTAAAACCGAAAATCGATGAAGAAGGATTAGCCCAGTTACTCCTTCCGCTTCTCAAAATTCCTGGCCGCACACCCTATTGCGGGATGCTTGAGGTGCGGCCGGGCCATGTGCTGCGCATCACCGAGACCGGGCGGGAAGAGACACGATATTGGTCGCCATGGACCAACCTCGGTGAGGAGAAGCCGACGCCGGACATGATCCGAAGCCTGCTGGAAGATATCGTCGAGCGGCAAATGATCGCCGATGTGCCGCTTTGCACCTTGTTGTCGGGAGGACTGGACTCCAGCGTGCTGACGGCGCTGGCTCATCGCATCGGAGGTAGTGCCGCTCCGATGCGGTCGTTCTCCCTGGACTTCGGGGATAAATTTTCCGGCGACGACGACGCTCCTTTCGTCACCCAGGTCGTCAATCATCTGGGTGTGGCCCATACGCGCGCTTCCTTGACCCCGGAGACGATGGCATCCGAGGCCGTGCGTGAAACCTGCGTTCGCGCGCGGGACATGCCGATCGGCATCGGCGATCTCGACATGAGCCTCCATCTCCTGTCGAAAGCGATCAACGGGACGTCGAAGGTCGCTTTGTCGGGCGAAGCCGCCGATGAAATCTTCGGAGGATACCGCTGGTTTCATGATTCGGTTTCAGTTACGGCGGAGACCTTTCCGTGGATGGCTGCGTCCCCCGCCCACGGCGATCTGCATCGGCGGATCCTGGGGTATTTCCGCGACGACCTGAAGCAGCATCTCAAAATTGAGCAATACGTCGCCGATAACTATCAAGCCGCGCTCGCAGAAGTTCCGGCCGAGGAGCGCTCCGACGATCGCGAGGCGCGAATGCAGCAAATCGTCCATCTCGGCTTGACGCGCTTTCTACCGACATTGCTGGACAGGAAGGATCGGATGAGCATGGCAGCGGGAATCGAGGTGAGGGTTCCCTATTGCGACCCCCGTCTCGTCCAGCTTGTCGCCCCTCTTCCGTGGAAGGATAAGACCCGGGAGGGGCAAGTGAAGGGTCTGCTCAAATCGGCGGCGGCCGATCTGTTGCCTCAGTCGGTGATCCATCGGAAGAAGGTTCCGTACCCTACCACACGGAGCACCGCATATGGGGCACTTCTGCGCCGACAATTGGCGCAACGGCTGGTGGAACCGATTGGGGATCTTGGCGAGATTTTCGATGTCCGACGTCTGGAGCAGGCCGCGCTTCACGGGGAGAACGGCCCTTTCATCAGTAATGTCGGGGCAGAGCTGGCGCTAAATTTCGATGCCTGGCTTCGCATCTACCGCCCGACCTTCGCTGTCTGAGGGGCGTCACGCAAGAAAATGCACCAGCCTTCCTCAAACGACCTCAGCCGCATCGGGCGCAGATCGGCCCTGGTTCCCTTTTCGACGCTTTACATGCTGTTTTTTCTTGCTGGTGCCGAGATGTACCTGATCTCGCCCCTGCTCCCGCTGCTTTCGGAGTATTTTCAAGTTCCCGTTTCGACCGCAGCCTCCACCGTGACAGCCTACGTATTGGTTCAGGCTGTTCTAGGCCCGCTGATCGGTCTCGGTTACAACCGGTTCGGCGCAAGGCGGCTGATTGTCAGCGGAATAGTGATCTTCGCAATGGGTAATTTGCTCTCGGCTATTGCCTCGCATTTCCTCGTTCTGGTCGCAGGGCGCGCCGTTGCCGGACTGGGCATAGCGATAGCGGGACCGGCGAGTTGGACATACATCGCTCATACCGCGAGGGATGATATCCGCGGAACCGCGATCGGCTTCGGGATGGGAAGCTTTGCGCTCGGTCAGGTCGCCGGCGTTCCGCTCGGCGCATTCATAGCGGCCACCGCTGGGTGGCGTGTCTCCTTCACCCTCATCGTGATCCTCTCTTTGGTCACGGCTGTGCTGTCATGGTACATGCTGTCCGGGACGCCCCGCCAAGGCGACCGAGCCGTTCGATATCGCGCTCTGACTCTGATTTGGACCGATAAATCCTTGCGCCTGATGTTACCGGCGACCTTTTTCTTCCACGCAGCAAATCTTGGCGCCTATACTTATCTCGCGGAAATTCTGCGTCTGCATTATGGCCTGACGACAGTCCAACTTGGTTTCATCGGAGTGTTGAGCGGTGTCGGTACGTTCTTAGGGGCCAACATCGCAGGCGCGGTCGGAGATCGCCTGCGTTGGCGAGGCATGACGGAGTCATGGCTTCTTCCGATCTGGTCGCTGCTGCTCTTTGTGACGATGGCGGTAGCGCTGTCCGAGGTTTTTTTGATCGTTGCCCTCGGTGCGATTTTGCTTTGGTTCGTAGCCGCGGGTGCGTTCGATACCAACCAACAGACTCTCATATCCAACTTGGCACCTGTAGACATGACGTCAGTCGCGTTAGCGTGGAACATGTCGATCCTCTTTTCATCCGCAGCTTTCGGCATCTGGCTTATGAGCATCACAGAGAGCCGGGACACAAACGTTCTTGCAGGCGGTTTGTTTCTGGCAGCCATTGCTGCTATCGGCTCGGCGATTGCAGCGCGTCTGCTTTCCCACGGCAACAAGGCGAAACATAGTATGTTGGAAGATGCGACGACGGAGCGCTGACGCGAACCAAAGCTTGAGATTGCGCCATGAGTGAA
The DNA here is from genome assembly GCF_047605405.1 of Rhodomicrobium sp. Lineage (NCBI taxonomy): Bacteria > Pseudomonadati > Pseudomonadota > Alphaproteobacteria > Hyphomicrobiales > Hyphomicrobiaceae > Rhodomicrobium > Rhodomicrobium sp. Next base: position 86,550 of record NZ_JASGFR010000006.1, read on the forward strand.
CCGCTTCACGACTGGACTGCGCTTCGGTTGGCGAAGGCGCTGCAGTGTCGTCAATTGCGGGCCACCGATGTCGTCGAGCATATGTTGGACCGTATTGCCGCCTTGGATCGCGACCTTAGAAGCTATGTCAACGTATCTGCGTCGGAGGCCCTAGCGCAGGCACACCGGGCCGACGCGGAGTTCGCCGCCGGCTTTGTTCGGGGACCGCTGCACGGCGTGCCGATCGCTTTGAAGGATTCACTGGCAACGAAAGGGATTGCCACAACGAACGGAGCGGCGCGACTGACAGTGGACGATCCGCCCCGCGATGCCGCTGCCGTCGTCCGCCTGAAGCGGCATGGGCTTGTGCTCCTTGGCAAGCTCAACCTTCCCGAAGGCTGCTTCGGCCTGCATGATCCGGCCATTGGGCAGCCTCGCAATCCCTGGAATCGGGACTACTGGCCTGGCGCATCCTCCAGCGGCCCCGGCGTAGCCACTGCGGCAAGACTTTGCTTCGCGGCGGTCGGGACTGACAGCGGAGGTTCGGTCCGCCATCCGAGCGCGGCTAACAATTTGTTCGGCTTGAAACCGACCATTGGCGCTATCAATACGGCGGGAGCCTTCCCACTGGCGCCGTCGCTCGACAACATAGGACCGATGGCACGCTCGCCTGCGGATCTGGAAGCGCTCTTCAACGCGCTTACGAAAGCGCCCCGTCGGTCTCAGGATGATTTCGGCGATCGTATCGAACCGGTTCGGGTCGGAATCGATCCGGATTGGAACGGCAGGGATGTGGAGCCAGTTATATCCCGCGCTCTGGAAGAGGCCGTAGCTGTGTTCGTGGCATTGGGCATGACGGTAAAGACGGTTCAGCTTCCGTCTTGGCACGAAGCCACCGAAGTCTGGCTTCACCTTTGCGCTCCGGAGGCTGCCGCAGTCCATGCCGGGCGAGGGGCGCCCGTATCGCCCGGATTGCAAAAATTGATCGCCTTCGGGGGGACGATCGGAGCCGGCATGATCGAGGCATCAGTCGTTCGGAGACGACGCCTTTGTTCTGCGATAGACGATCTGTTCGCTGAGGTCGATCTGATCCTGGCTCCGATCCAACCTTTCGCTCCGCCGCGAGTCGACCGCGTGAAGGCGGTTGACTCCGAGAAGGGCTGGCCCGTCTCGGCGTCGGATATCGGTTTCACCGCGCTTTTCAACCTTAGCGGCCATCCCGCGATGGCGATGCCGGCAGGCTTCACGGCGGAAGGATTGCCAGTGGGGTGTCAGATCATTGCCGCGAAACGGCATGAAGCGTTGTTATTTCATGTCGCTAGGGCCTTCGATACGGTCACGGGCTTTTCGGGCGCTCGTCCGCCGCTCGCCGACACTTTGGTCTGAGGAAAGGTGTGCTCGCGCACAACCTGTTCCGCACGGTCATCCAGCGGATAATAGATCTTGACGCGAAGACCGGACAAGCCGGCCTCGCCGTTGGTATGGAGCCGCATCACGCTATTGAACAGATGGGCAGTTTCCGGTCCCATCTGCATCGTGACCGGAACCAACGGCTTGTAGCTGCTGACGGCTTCACCCAGATCCAGATCGCTGAGCGGGCGGAACGAATTCACGCCCTTGACCACATGCGACCACCAGACATGGCGTCGCGGATCCGGGTCGTTCAAAACGTCCCATCGAACGCGTAACAGCTCGGAAGCGATCGTTTCGCGCCATGACAGAACACGCGACATATAATAGTCGGAGCCGATCGTCGCTTCGACCAGATTGACGCGCGGCTCGGGAAGCAACGTATAGGCTTGCCCAAGGACGATGCGGCCACCGGTCAGTTGCTCGATGAAGGCGCCATAAGGACGGTTCATCATGACAATATGCCAGAGCCGATCGAACACAACAGCCGGGAAAGGCTCCGCGCTTCGGAGAATGAGCGCTATTCCGGCGAGCGTCTGCGAATGAGCTTCCGCGTGGGATGGTGGATGGAGAGCGAAGCCGGCCGCCGAGAACAACTGGTATTTCTCACCTTCCGACAGGGACAAGGTCTCAGCAAGAACATCCAGCATGACCCGGCTGGGTCTTGATCGGCCCGTCTCAAGAAAGCTCAAATGTTTTTGCGAGATCTCCGCCGCGGCCGCCAGGTCGAGTTGGCTGTAGCTTTTTGCCTTACGAGCCTGCGCCAGAAGGCGGCCAAAATTGACACTCCCTTGCGTTCCATCTGGCATCGCGTCGATCTCATTGAAAGTGAGCCCAGTGCACAGCCACTCCTTTCGTGTCCTCTCTTGCGGTGTCATTCGTTCTCGCGCGACCCTAGGAAACATCACACGAGAAGGCCCCATCCGGGCCGCTTAGCGCCGCTTTATATATGTATATACATATATTTACTCAATATTCAATGTTCAAATAACGAACCGCCTCCGCGTGGGGGAAAGCAACGGCGGCATCGGCGCCCGCCCTTTCGGCATCGCATGAGCGGCAGGATCGGAACATCCGCTCGGAAACTCGTCGGGGCTTCGCGACGATCACGCTCCTGAAGTCTGAGGGTGGGCACTGGTCCAACAGCGTCGGCCAGCTTTGCTTGCTGCCCATATCTGGCTTGATGCAGACTACTCGGCTTCGCCAGCCAGAACCGGGTTGGCTCCGCCGTGTCGATCATGTATAGAGAAGGTTACTCCACAGACGTACAAATACAATCCAAGGTTGCAATGCTCATTTTTGAGTTTTTCTCAAGCTTTGCGATGAGAATATGTGACTTGATTATAAGCATATTCGCTTGGACAATGTATTTCAAAATGTGTGTTTGCGTTTATCAGTCCAACTGTGCGCGCAAAACAAAATTATCATTTCTGTAATCGTCTCGTGCGGAGTAAATTATAATGAAGAACCATCTCGATAAAATCGTGAGAACTAACCTTGTTGTCGCGGCCATCGCTGTGACATCGCTGGAAAGCCCAGCCTTGGCACAAACAAATAACGGCGCTTCCGATACCGTTGTCTCGGCCACCATTCAGGATGTCGTGGTGACCGTCGAAAGGCGGGAAACCAAAGCCCAGACGACGCCCGGATCAATCTCCGTCATAGATTCTGATCAACTGAAGGAAGAGAACATCAATACGCTGCGCGATGCGAAGGGGCTGATTCCCAACAGCAATAATCCCGGAACATTCCTGACCAATTCGACGCAAAGTTTCTGGTTTCGCGGCATAGGCCAGAATGATCCGTATCAGGATCCAGCGGTCGGATTTTATGTCGACGACGTGGTGATGCCGCGTCTTATCGGCACGCTGGGAGATCTGGGAGACGCCGAGCGGGTGGAAGTGCTGGTTGGGCCGCAGGGTACCCTTTACGGGCGCAACACCAATGCGGGTGCCATCAAGGTGACGACGCGCACACCGGGCGACACTACGGAAGGCTACTATGACGTCGGCATCGGCAACTGGGGACAATTGGTAAGTCACGGCTATGTCGGCGGCGCCCTGGTGCCTGGACGCGCCTATGCCAGCCTGAGCTTCGCCCATGCGAGTCATGACGGGTTTATCTATAACGAGTACTTGAACCGCAGCGTCAACGATCAAGACGTGACATCGTTACGGGGAAAGTTTCGCCTCACACCAACTAACGATCTCGATATCGTGTTGTCCGTCGATGGAGGAAGGGACAATTCCCCAAGTTTCTATCGCGTGCCAATCAACCGACCGGGTGGATATGATCCGGGAATTATCGCTTCCGAATTGGAGCCAACGGGACGCATCGATACGGGTGGCGTCTCGTTGAACGTCAGCAAGGGACTGGGAGATGGCTTGACGCTGAAATCCATCACCGCTACCCGCTCGTTTGTTGAAACTCCCGCTGTTTATGATAGCGACGGCCTTCCGACCTCCATCAGCGAAGGCTCCAATCGCTTGGTGGAGCGATATTATTCTCAGGAATTTCAGCTGTCCGGTGACTATGACAAATTCAATTTTGTTAGCGGACTGTTTCTGTTTCACGAGCGCTACGACCAGGACAGGCTCGTGTTTCACAGCAAAATATGGGGATCAAGTCGCCTGACAACTGACAGCGCAGCTCTATTCGGTCAGGGCACCTACAAATTCACGGACCGTTTCTCCGGGACCATTGGCCTCCGTTTTACCGGAGAAAAACGCGATGTTTTCTATGAGGCGGGAGCCACCGACAGCGATCACCAACCGATCAACCAGTTCTTCGCTATCACGGCCGATCAAACATGGTATTCAGTATCTCCCAAGTTCGGCATAGACTACAAGTGGACATCGGATATTTTCCAATATGCCTCGATCACCAACGGCTCTAAATCCGGCGGATACGACCGATCCCTTCTATCGGCGATCGCCGCGTCAACGCCGTTCGCGCCGGAGAAGGTGACGACCTACGAAACCGGACTTAAAACCTCCTGGCTGGATCGTCGCGTTACCGCCAACCTCGCCGTTTTCTACAACGACTACAGGGATCTGCAGCTTTCTGTCTGGAATGCGCCGGCTAACGCCTTCTTCGCGGGGAATGCCCAATCCGCCCACTCCAGCGGTGTCGAATTGGTCGTCGCCGCACTGCCTCTGGAAGGGCTGGAATTGAAAGGTTCGGCGGGCTATCTGGTCGGGACTTACGACGAAGCGGCAGGCGTTCTAGGGCCAGGGACCAATGCCAAGGGCAACACGCTGATGAATGCGCCCCGGTGGACCTTTACATCGACTGCCGACTACACCGTTCCTTTGGATATTCCGGGTGCTTTCAAACTGCATGGTGCGATCAAATACCAGACGCAGTCTTACTCGGACCTTGCTAACACGAAAGAGATCATCATTCCGTCTTTCGGCATCGTCGATCTCGGCACTTCTTATACCACCGAAGACAAACATTGGACTATCAGTGCGCTGGCGAAGAATATTTTCGATCAGCGACCGTCTCAGTTTGGGATATATAATTCAAGCCTGTACGTCGCATCTCCCTATCCTCCGATGACGGCCTTACTGAAGCTTTCCTATCGCTATTAGCGAGTAGGCAAGGACTACAATGCCCGGAGAAACGCCGTGAACATATCCTCGCTACCCCGCCTCCTTGCCGCAAGACTGGCCGTCCTGGTTGTTGCCATCCTGGCTGCGACGGTCAGAGCAAGCTTCGGTGCACCACCGACACTGCATATAGCGGACTATACCGGTGGTCTGGAGACCCTCATGCAGGCTGCCGGCGAAATACAACCGGTCGGCTATCGTATCGCTTGGCATCGGTTCGCCGAAGTCAACGATTCCTTGCTGGCTCTCAATGCCCAAGCCGTCGATCTCGCGGGTGTCGGCGACAGCGGCTTGATCGCCGCCCGTACCACCGGGTTGCCGATCAAGGCGGTGGCGGCGTGGCGCATCGACGGCACAAACACGGCTATTCTCGCCCGAGCCGCGTCTCCTTTCCGTACCGTCGAGGATTTGCGCGGCCACACCGTTTGCCTGGGCCGTGCCTCGATGGGACACTTCCTGCTGTTGGCTGCCCAAGCGCAAGCGGGCATCGCAATCGACGCTATCCGCCCGGTGTTTATGGGTCGATCTGACTGCAAGGCCGCCCTCAGTACCGGCGCCGTGGACGCATGGGCAACCTGGGGGCCGTTCACGGTCATGGAAGAACTTTACAACAATGCGCAAATCATCCTGCGTGGCACCACGCTTTCGACGTCGGTAGGCGTATTGGTCGGCACCGAGGCAACCTTGCGGACCAAGGAATCCCTTATCCGCGACTTCTTGGCCCGGGTGTGGCGGGCTCGCGCTTGGGGCCTACTACACCAGGCGGACTATGCCCGGGCCTATGCCCGAGACACCGGTTTGCCGCCAGACGCAGCCCTGATGCTGATCCAACGCGAAAACACCCGCATGATTCCTCTCGCTGGCGACCTGAAGAGCCTTTTGAGCCGCATTCAAGAGACCTTCTTCGCCGCCGGAGTGATTACCAACAAGATCGACATCGATGCTGCTGTCGATCTGACATTCTCCGACATTCGTTAGGATTAAATTTCCAATCAGGAGCAGTCTTCTCATGTCAAGCTTCTCTCAGTCGACTATATCTGCTCTCTCGGCCTCTCATATTTTTGCCGCCGGAGACAGCGAACTTCTGGCGCAGGCCGAGATCCTGTTGCAGCAACGCTATCGGCAAGACATTGATCGCCCCCATCCCCGTCACTGGACGCCCTTAGCGTCGGCTCTGCTGTCCCATCGCTCGGTCCGCGCCTTCCAGCCGCAGCCGGTTCCCAGCGACATCCTGGAGACGGCGGTGGCGGCGGCCCAGTCGGCGTCGACCTCACTGAATCTGCAGGCATGGAGCGTCGTGGCCATCGAAAACGCTGAACAGAAAGATAAAGTATGTATCGGAGTCGCCGATCAGGCGTGGATCCGCGAAGCACCGCTTTATCTGATTTGGCTGGCTGATCTGGCCCGGCATCAACAGATCGCCACAGCCCGAAACATCGAGCGAGGACAGCCCGAACCCGACAATCTCGACCCGGTGGTCACAGCCGTCATCGACACCGCTCTCGCCGCACAGAACGCTGCGGTTACCTTTGAATCCTTCGGCCTTGGCATTGTCTTCATCGGGGCGCTGCGCCTTTATCAGAGCGCCTTACGCAACGCCCTCAACCTGCCTGCGCATGTCCTGCCTGTGTTCGGTCTTTGCGTCGGCTACCCCGACCTCAACCGACAAACCGGCATCAAGCCGCGCCTTCCCCTGTCCGCCGTCCTGCATCGGGAAACCTACAATGCCGCCATCCAGATTGCCGCAATTGAGTCCTATGACAGCAAGCTGAATGAGTATAATCGGGAACAGCAGCGGGACGTCCCGATCTGGAGCGATTATTCTGTTTACCGCCTGGACCGGATGCATGAAATCGCCGGACGCGAGGATTACAACCGCGCCATCCGCCAACTCAATCTGGCGAGCGAGAGCTAGGAGCCGTCGCGCCTCTCCCATGGATCGCGCGACGATCCTGGGATTGCTCAATCATGGCCGCGACAGCGCGTTAAGCGAGCGTTCGTTAGCGCGTGAGCCAAAGCCACGCACGTAGCCGTCGGTGACCGGGTTTCACCCTACCGTCAAAGGTGAGGAGACCTGCTGATCGGGTCGGAGAGGAGATTCTTCCTGTCCTGCCCTCCCTACGACGCCTAAAACCGGACCACTGACCAGTTTCCGGGGCAGACCGGTTTCCCGACATCCTTGACGTTCTGCCAGCGATTTAACGGCATCCTCTACGGGAAAGACGCCGGCCTTTCAGAAATTCAGCAACTTCGCAATAGCTGCCGCAGGACCTCAGGCTATCGGCACCAACGGACAGCGCCCGAGCCCTGGCCACTTAATGTCGCCTTCCAGCTGAACTGGCGAGCGCCACTGAGCGTTAGCTGGTTGCCTCTCCAGCTGAAGCGCCTTTGTGAACCAATCTGCGTCGCAACTCCACCGATAAGGGCATGCGCAGAAGCGATGCTTATCTTGGACTTGCCCTTGACCGGGTAACCGCGGACGGCGCGGCGATCCCGTCTCAATCGCAACACTACGCGGCCGGAAACCGTATCGTATATAAAATCTATCGTTTTTATAATTGACAAAGCGACAGGCGAGCCGCGAAATGAGCGATATAATGGCAGTCTGTGCGGCGTACGCACAATCAGGAGCTTCCTCCATGATAGATGCGAAACCAGGTTGGGTTGTCGCGGACGCAGTCTCCCGGCGTCGCCGCCTGCCGCCTCTCAATGCATTGCGGGCATTCGAAGCCGCGGCCCGGAATGCCAGTTTCAGCAAGGCGGCAGCGGAGTTGTCGGTCACCCCTGGGGCGATCAGCCGACATATCACGGAATTGGAGGGGTATCTGGGCGTAAAGTTGTTCCACCGTTCCGCCAAAGGCGTTGCCCTGAGCGATTTCGGCGCCAAACTCGCTCCGGGTATTGGCGCCGGATTCGACCAACTCCATGTGGCCTTCGACCAGGCCTTGCGAAGATCGCCGCTCAAAACCGAATTGAGGTTGACGTTGCCCCGCATGCTGGAGCGGTGGTTTCTTAGCCGGCTGGGGAAATTCTACGCCAACGACGACGGATTTGACGTGAAGTTTAATATATCCGACAACCTTTTAAGCCGGGATATGGGCGGCTTTGATCTCGCCATCGCCTATGGCAGAGGCACATGGCCGGATGTCGAGCAGGAATACTTGATGAGCGCGGACATCTTTCCCGTATGCTCTCCATTGATGGTCGCCGGATCGCCACACACTTTGACGCCGCGCCAGATTGCCGATTGGCCGCTCATTCACGTCGGGCCGGACAATGCCTCGCTGCCCAACTGGCGCGACTGGTTTGCCGCCTATGGGCTGGCTCGCTTCCCACGGGGGATCCATTTTCCCACTCCGTCTCTGGCCGTCGAATACGCGGCCCAAGGACACGGCCTCGCGCTCGCTAGTCTCGCATTGGTGGAAAACGATCTGATTCAGGAACGACTGGTCAGGCCTCTCGGTCCGAACTTCGTCCTGGCCAATCCCAATGCCTTTTTCCTGATATGGCCCAAGAACCGAACGTTGTCGGTGAGCGGACGACGCTTCCTGGACTGGCTGAAGATGGAAGTGCCTCCCTCTTCCCGCGATCTCCGAGCAATGGTTCGTTAGCTCCCGTGGTGCTTCGCGCAATGCGCGCCGGTTCGCCCAGGCACGCAAGAATGGATTCTTACCGTCATGAGCCTCGTATTGCGCAGCATATTGAATATTTTCGATAAGAATTTCTCACTCATCGGCATTCTTCTCATATGGCAGAGCAGCTGCGATCTGGGGCTGATTAGCAAGAACATTCTCGCCTCCCCCCTGGATGTTCTGGCCTCTGGATGGAGCCTGCTGAAATCGGGCGATCTCCTGACACATATATCGGTCTCATTTCTGAGAGCGCTCAGTGGCCTCGCCCTAGGCGTGAGCCTTGGGACGATGCTTGCCCTGCTGTCGGGCCTGAGCGACTGGGGACGACGGATCGTCGACGGCCCGGTGCAGGCGGCCCGGGCATTGCCGTTCCTCGGGCTGGTCCCGCTGTTCATCCTATGGTTTGGCATAGGCGAAATGCCAAAGATTGCCCTGGTTGCCCTTGCGACGATATTTCCTATATATATTAATCTGTTATCCGGGATCCGTGGGGTCGACTCCAAGCTCATGGAGGCCGGAATTTGTTTCGGGCTAAGCCGCACCGAGCAGATTGTCCATGTGGTGCTGCCGGGAGCCGCGCCCTCCTTCCTGACCGGACTACGTCATGCGCTGACCGTTTCCTGGCTTAGCCTCGTAGCAGCAGAGCAAATAAACGCCACCCAAGGCGTCGGCTACCTGATATTGCAAGCCCGCGAATTCTTGAGGACCGACATCATGCTCGTCGGATTAACCGTTTATGCCCTCTTGGGCGTTTCGACCAATGCCTTGGTCCAAGCCATCGAACGCCGGGCTTTGGCTTGGCGCGCGCCAGTTGGAGTCGAAGCGTGAGAGACGAAACTCTGGCCGTTCCTGAGGTCGTCCCGCTCGCTCCACCAGCCGTTCGAGTGAGGGGCCTCAACCGTGCCTTCGGAAACGTCACCATCCTTGACCGACTGGAGTTGAATATCTCCGCCGGGGAATTCGTCGCCATGCTGGGACGAAGCGGTTCGGGCAAGACCACCCTGCTGCGCGCCTTGGCCGGTATCGACCCCGCACCAGTCGGAGTGGTGGAGGTGGCCGAGCCCTGGGCGATGGTTTTCCAGGAACCGCGGCTGTTTCCCTGGATGCGCGTGCGCCGGAACGTGGCGATTGGCCTGCGGGGGCCTGACGTTCAGGAACGGGCCGTTCGGGCGCTGCGCGAAGTCGGCCTGAACCATCGTTTGGACGCATGGCCGCTGACGCTTTCGGGCGGCGAAGCGCAACGGGCGGCTCTGGCCCGCGCGTTGGTCCGCGAGCCGCATCTTCTCCTGCTTGACGAGCCCTTCGCCTCTCTGGACGCGTTGACGCGTCTGCAAATGCACGATCTGGTGCTGTCGTTGTGGCGCACCCATCGACCGGCCGTCCTGGCGGTAACCCACGACGTGGACGAAGCCATTCGACTGGCGGACCGTGTCATCGTCCTGTCGGCCGGTCGCATCGCCGCCGATCTGCCGGTTGATCTACCGCGCCCGCGCGACCAGGGTCTTGCGGGGTTTTCTGCTCTTCGACATCGCCTGCTCAGCCTTCTTGGCGTCAAGACCAATGACGCCGCCGGCTGAATGCGACAAACCTGACGGTTTCTCCTGTCTGCGCCATCTGCTGCTCGAGTTCGATCTCGCGGAACGCCGGTGCGCGAGGCGATGGAGATCGCGCTCGACGACAAATGCGAGTACGTGGCGATGCTGCGAAGAGCCGGATCCGCACGCCCTGCTACATTTCGAGCTTCGGCGACGGCTTCTTCGTGGCGAACAATCATCCGGGCGCGCAAGACGTGTTCCTCGACCCGCCGTGGACTCGCAGCTGGTATCAGGCGCTGCGGAGCCTACCGGAACAATGATTTGGACGTGAGGCGCGACGGCAAAAGGACAGTATTCATTCCGTCCAATTTTGTCATTCCGTCCGCCCTACCCACACCGGCACCGAAAGCTGTGAAAGGCCGCATTCGTTAACGAGGATTCACGGGTCTGCAAAGGCTTCCGCTTTGATGTCGCCGGTGATGTCCCCGGCTTCGGTTAGGCTTTTTCGATTTGCCCTAACCCCTTGATTTGAATGGTACCGCTGCCCCGGCTCGAACGGGGGACCCCCAGATCCACAATCTGGTGCTCTAACCAACTGAGCTACAGCGGCGAAGGAGTGCGCAATAAACAGCGTTTCGTTGCAAAATTCAAGGCGTGATTTCGAAATTGCGGCGATGAAAAGGGCGACGCGTCAACGCACGGCAAACCGAGGAAATGAAACGGGATGCCCCCCCAGAGAACGGTCGGCCGTTGGCCGAAACACGCACCCGCGGCTTCTGAAAAACCGGCGCGATTGCATACTTTCGGCGGCTTGCGGCGGTGCGTGCCCTCTGTGGCGTCTGCCGCGAGCAGAGGGTTCCCGGTCGCGCGAGGCACCCGAAACGGCTGCTGTTCCGGGAGAGCCACATTATCTTGGCGAGATAAAAAAGCGTCCATGACGATTCGCGACAACGAATTCGTCCTGAACGCTCGACACCGGCGCGAGGCGAGCCCCGTTCTACCACACCGACATTCTGCACCCGTTTGCAGCACGCTTGCGAGCAAACGTCGGATCAACAGAACATCTCGCAACACCATGACGCTAGCGGAGCTTTTGACGTTTGAGCGAGAGTTCGCCGCAAGCGGGACTCAAACGTCAAATTCACTCCACTAGCCCGGCCTTCCACGCGATCAATACTGGTTGGTCGGATTGACCTTCTGCGCGGACTGCGCGACGAGGCGCGTCAATTCCTGCGCCTGCTGCGCGTAGGCTTCGACCTGCTGGCGAGCGAACTGGTTCTGAATGTCGAGCGCTTCCTTGATGTCTTTCGCGTGGACGAGACGCTGAGCCAGCTCGAACTGCGCCTGAAGATTGGCTTCCGTAAACTTTACGGCCTTCTCGTTGATCTCGCGCGCGCCGTTGGCGAACACGTCCGACGACTTCAGCACCACATCGTTCGCCTGACGGGCGGCTTCGATGAAGCGGTTGTAAGCTTCGCGGGTCTGCTCGACGCTCTTCGCGGCAAGGTCGCGGACCGAGGACGGAATTTCGAAATCGAGGGGCTGCGTCATGGCGTTTTCTCCTGGTGGAAGGCTCGGCTATAGGCTTCGGAAGCGAGTCATCATCGCTGTTTCCTATATAATTCCAAATTTGGTGCGTTGCAACGCGGATTTTTGTGCATCGCACAATTTTTCGCTCATTCCTCGTTTCCGCACGGCAACGGCCCCCGAAAAGTGGCCGAAGCGGTCTTCCACGCCCTTGCTTTTTGCCGCGAACACGTTCCATGTGATGCGTCCTGAGTTTGGTTGTACTGCTTGAGCACAACTGGTCAGGAATCTCGCGCCTTGGCAAAAAGCCCGCATACAATAACAGCGACAGGTCAACCGTCCCTGCCTGACCTTCTCTTTTCGCCGCGCGCAGCCTTCATCTGGAACGGGGCGCGCAATGCGGTCGCATGGATGAACCCGGCGGCGCGGACTTCGTTCGAACTTCGTGCCGAGGACTTCACCGAGGCGCTTCCGAAGCGCTTCGTCCAGAAACTGCAGCGGCTGACCGAGGGCGACGCCGGCGGGAGCGTGCGACTCAAGCTCACCGGGCGGCCCCCGCTCGATTGCTTCGCGGAAGTCCTCCATCTTGCCGACGGTGAAAAGGGCCTCATCGTTGCGGAAACAGACGGAGACTTTTGCCCGCAAGTGACACGCATGGCGCCGAAGCCCTCCGGGAGACCGGCGCGCAAGAAAAGCCGCGCGAAAACCGGCACGCCGCCCCCCGTACAAACTCTCACCGAAGCCGAGATGAGCGCATTCAAGGCGCTTGGTCGAAAGATGAAACGTCTCTGCGCCGATAAGAGAAGCCGCCCCGCCGAGTCGCCGTCCGAGCCGCCCTTCCCTCCCCTCCGGGCCGCGTCCCCCCCATCTCCCCCGACCGCTGAAAGCTTCCTGCAGGTTTTCGATCTCGTCCTCTTCCTCGGAAGCGACCTGGACGTCGTGCGCGTCTCGGGACGCGCCGCGCGGTTCGGCTGGAAAAAGGCCGAGCTACACGGCATGCCGGTTCTCGATCTGCTTCCCGACGCTGACGGCACGATCCTTCGACGCATGTCTCATCGCCTCGCTTCGCCGCGAACACGCACCGCAAGTGAAACTCTTTGGTTTGCAACCGGCGAAGGGCCGACGCTTCCCTGCCGCGCCGCACTCTGCCGCTGGCCCGGCGAACGCACCGCCTATGCGCTGTTGCTCCTCGCGCTGGACCCGCCGCAACGGCTGAAGCGTTCGCGCGAGAAGACGGCGCCGATTTCGCTCGCTTCCCGTCGCGCCGCCTGAGTCCGCGTCATACCGCCGCGACTATGGTCGGGGATGACATGGACGCATGGCCGATGCACCTTTCCCGCATGCGTGGGAGAGAACGATGGCCGAAGACGTCGTTTTGCAGACAACGGGCCTGACGAAGGAATTTCGCGGCTTCGTGGCCGTGAACGGCGTCGATCTGAAGATTCGTCACGGCACCATCCACGCCCTCATCGGCCCGAACGGCGCTGGCAAGACGACCTGCTTCAATCTGCTCACGAAGTTCCTGAACCCGACGCGCGGGACGATCCTCTACAAGGGAGAGGATATCACGAAGACGCCGCCCGCCGATGTGGCGCGCATGGGCCTCGTCCGCTCCTTCCAGATTTCGGCGGTTTTTCCCCATCTCACTGCGCTCGAAAACGTGCGTATCGCACTGCAGCGAAAGCGCGGCGACAGTTTCGATTTCTGGCGCTCCGAGGCCGTCCTGCGCGACCTCGACGGCAGCGCGGGTGAGCTGCTGGAGGCGGTCGGCCTTGGCGACTTCGCCGCGACGCTCGCGGGCGAACTGTCCTATGGCCGCAAGCGCTCGCTCGAAATCGCGACAACGCTTGCCCTCGACCCCGCCGTGATGCTGCTCGACGAGCCGATGGCGGGCATGGCGCATGAGGATGTCGGCCGCATCGCGGCGCTCATCGCGCGAGTTGCAGAAAACCGCACCATCCTCATGGTCGAGCATAATCTCTCGGTCGTGGCCGACCTTTCGGACACGATCACCGTGCTCGCGCGCGGGCGGGTGCTGGCGGAAGGCGATTACGCCGCCGTTTCGAAGGATGAACGCGTCATCGAAGCCTATATAGGGGTTGGCCATGCCTGAGCGCGACCCCCCTCCTGAGCGCGGAACTCCTGAGCGCGGATTGGCCGAGGCGAAAGCCATCCGGCAGGCGGTGGCTCCGGTGCTGGCGGTTTCCGGCCTCGAAGCCTGGTACGGCGAAAGCCACGTGCTGCATGGCGTGACGTTCGACCTTCGACCGGGCGAAGTGGTCACGCTGCTCGGTCGCAACGGCGCCGGCAAGACAACGACATTGCGCGCGATCATGGGCCTACTCGCGAAGCGGCAAGGCTCCGTGCTGTTCGACGGCGTGGAAACCATCGCCTTTGCCTCTCGAACCATCGCGCGGCTCGGCATGGGCTACGTGCCGGAAGAGCGCGGCATCTTCGCGAGCCTTTCGGTCGAGGAAAACCTCATGCTGCCGCCCGTGGTCAAGCCGGGCGGCCTTGCCGTCGACCGCATCTACGACATGTTTCCGAACATCAAGGAGCGCCGGGGAAGCCAGGGCACAAAGCTTTCGGGCGGCGAGCAGCAGATGCTCGCCATAGCCCGTATCCTCCGCACCGGCGCGCGAACGCTGCTTCTCGACGAGCCGACCGAGGGGCTTGCGCCCGTCATCGTTCAGCAGATCGGCCGCACCATCCGCGAGCTGAAGAAGGACGGCTTCAACATCGTGCTCGTCGAACAGAATTTCCATTTCGCAGCCACCGTAGCCGACCGCCATTTCGTGGTCGAGCAAGGCAAGGTGGTCGACATGATTCCGAACGCGGACCTTGAGGCGAACAAGGCGAAACTGCACGGCTATCTCGGCGTTTAGGTCATCATTAAAGTAAAAAGCGGGAGCGAAAACGCATGAACATCAGGACGGTATTCATCGCGGGGGCGGCATTGCTATTCGCCGCAACAGCCGTGCATGCCCAGACGCCGGTCAAGATCGGCGTGCTGAACGACCGCTCAAGCCTCTACGCCGATCTCGGCGGCGAAGGCTCGGTCGTCGCCGCGAAGCTCGCGGTCGAGGATTTCAAGGCCGCCGACAAGGGCCTCAAGGTCGACGTCATCGCGGCGGACCATCAGAACAAGTCCGACATCGCGGTGAACACCGCGCGCGAATGGTTCGACCAGCAGGGCGTCGACCTCATCGTCGACACGCCGAATTCCGGCGTCGCGCTGGCGGTGAGCGAGATCGTGAAGGAAAAGAACAAGGTTTTCATCAACTCGGGCGCGGCGTCGTCCGATCTCACCGGCGCGAAATGCACGCCGAACACCATCCACTGGACCTACGACACCTGGCAGCTCGCCAACGGCACGGGGTCCGCGATCGTGAAGCAGGGCGGCGACAAGTGGTTCTTCATAACCGCCGATTACGCCTTCGGCCATGCGCTCGAACGCGACACCGCGAAGGTGGTGAAAGACGCCGGCGGCACCGTGCTCGGCTCGGTGAAGGCGCCGCTCAACACACAGGACTTCTCGTCCTTCCTGCTTCAGGCGCAATCATCGGGCGCGAAAATCGTCGGCCTTGCCAATGCCGGCGGCGACACGATCAACTCGATCAAGCAGGCGTCCGAGTTCGGCATCGTGCAGGGCGGCCAGAACCTCGCGGGCCTGTTGATCTTCCTGACGGACATCCACTCGCTCGGGCTGAAGACGGCGCAGGGCCTCATCTTCACCGCCTCCTTCTACTGGGATCTGAACGACGACACGCGCGCCTTTGCGGACCGCTTCCAGAAGCAGACAGGCCGTAAGCCGACCATGGTCCAGGCCGGCGTCTATTCCGGTGTGCTCCATTATCTGAAGGCGGTAGAGGCGCTGAAAAGTGCGAAGGACGGCGCTGCGGTCGTCACGCAGATGAAGGCGACGCCCACCGACGATCCGCTGTTCGGCAAGGGCGAAGTGCGCGCCGACGGTCGCAAGATCCACGACTCCTACCTCTTTGAAGTGAAGAAGCCGGAAGAGTCGAAGGGGCCGTGGGACTATTACAAGCTGCTCGCTACGACGCCGAAGGAAAAGGCTTTCCGTCCGCTTTCGGAAGGCGGCTGCCCGCTCGTGGCCTCGGCTGCGAAGTAACCGCGCGGTTTCGGCAGGACACCGCGGCGCCGTGACGAAAACGGCGCCGCACTTCGCGGAGATGGAAGGCCATGTTCGAACTCATCGGCGTGCCGCCGCAGGCGCTGTTCGGCCAGCTCCTCCTGGGGCTCATCAACGGCTCATTTTACGCGCTGCTCAGCCTCGGGCTCGCGGTGATCTTCGGCCTGCTCAATATCATCAACTTCGCCCACGGCGCGCAATACATGCTCGGCGCCTTCGCGGCGTATCTGCTCCTGAACAACCCGTTCTATTCCATCGGCTACTGGCCCGCGCTGATCCTCGCGCCGGTGATCGTGGGGGGCCTCGGCATGCTGCTTGAGCGGAACCTCATTTCGCAGTTGAACGTGCGCTCCAAGACACGTCCGCTGATCTTCATCGCAAGTTTCGTCGCGACCTTTCTTGCGCTCGCCGCTTCGCATTTGTCCGGCGGCGCGGTGCCCGATCTCGCCTCGCTCGCCGGTTACAAGCTCGACCCGGCGGCGGCCTACGGCATCGCGGCGATCGGTGCGCTTCTGTTCACCTCGCTTCTTTCCGCGACGAACATGCTGAAGGCGCCCGACGCCGACCAGAACACCGACCATCTCTACGGTCTGCTGCTCACTTTCGGCCTCGCCATCATCATCCAGGGGCTGTTCGTGAATCAATACGGTTCCTCGGGCCTGCCCTATACGATCCCGGACGAACTCAAGGGTGGCCAGAATCTCGGCTTCATGTTTCTGCCGATCTATCGCGGCTGGGTGATCGTGGCCTCGCTCGCCGTCTGCATCGCGACGTGGCTCATCATCGAGAAGACAAAGCTCGGCGCCTATTTGCGCGCGGCGACGGAAAACCCGACCCTGCTGTCGGCCTTCGGCGTGAACGTGCCTCGCCTCGTGACCTTCACATACGGCTTCGGCGTTGCGCTGGCGGGCCTCGCGGGTGTGCTTGCCGCGCCGATCTACTCGGTGAACCCCAACATGGGGGCGGATCTCATCATCGTGGTGTTCGCGGTCGTCGTGATCGGCGGCATGGGCTCGATCCTCGGCGCCATCGTGACGGGCTTCATGCTCGGCATCGTGGAGGGGCTGACAAAAGTCTTCTACCCGGAAGCCGCATCCGTGGTGATCTTCGTCATCATGGCCATCGTGCTGCTGATCAAGCCCGCCGGACTGTTCGGAAGGACCGCCTGATGACTCTCGACCAGCCGCGAATTATCGCCTCGCAAGCCGTCCGGCCGTTCGCCGCATCGCCCTCGTTCCTTCACGCCGCGCTGTTCGCCGGGTTGGCGGCGCTGCTGGCGATCCTGCCCGCGCTCGGCCTTTACCCGTTCGTGCTCGCGCAGCTCCTGTGCTTCGCGCTGTTCGCCTGCGCCTTCAACATGCTGCTCGGCTTCGTGGGGCTTCTCTCTTTCGGCCACGCGATGTTCTTCGGCATGGCGTCCTATGTGGCAGCCTATACGGCGAAAAGCGGCCTCGCCTCCCTGCCCTTCTGGCTGCCGGGTGTCGGGCGCTTCGAGATCCCGGTCGGCCTTCCGCCCTTTGCGCCAGAGCTTGCGATGCTTGCGGGCGCTGCTGTTGCGGCGGTGCTCGGCCTTATCGTCGGCGCGCTCGCCATCAAGCGGCAGGGCATCTATTTCGCGATGATCACGCTGGCGCTCGCGCAGATGGTCTACTTCTTCTCGCTGCAAGCTCCGTTCACGGGCGGCGAGAACGGCATTCAGGGCGTGCCGCGCGGTCATTTCCTCGGCTTCATCGACCTTCGCGACGACATAACGCTCTATTATGTGGTCGCCGCGATCTTCTTCGCGGGCTTCCTGCTAATCTACCGCATCATCCACTCGCCGTTCGGGCAGGTGCTGAAGGCCATCCGCGATAACGAGCCGCGCGCGATCTCGCTCGGCTACCGCACCCAGCGTTACAAGCTGGCGGTTTTCGTCCTTTCGGCGGGGCTCGCCGGGCTCGCGGGCGGCATGAAGGCCGTCGTGTCGCAGATCGCCACGCTTACAGATGTGCACTGGACCATGTCCGGCGAGGTGGTGCTGATGACGCTCGTCGGCGGAATGGGCACGATCTACGGCCCCGTGATCGGCGCGGTCATCATTATCGCGATCCAGACCTATCTCAACAATCTCGGCGCCTGGGTGACGATCGTGCAGGGGACGATCTTCGTCATCTGCGTGATGCTGTTCCGCGAAGGAATCGTAGGCAGGCTGAGCCGCTGGATCAAGCGTCCGCTCTGATCGTTCGATTCGTCCCGAGCGGTTGCCGCGAACATGGCCGGAGGAGGCGAAAATTCTCGCGCCCCCTGAACGCGTTAACACGGCGTTAAGGCGTGTTAACCTTTTGTTAAGCCTGTGCGATGACGATAGAATCGCGTTATGCTGAACATCAGTGCTTCACGATTTTCGCCTATAAAGGCCAAGTCGCAGGCACCCTGTAAGGGTAGCGCAGGGTGTTGCGTCCGCGACGGCAAGCGCCGTCGTCGAGTTGCCGCGCAGGCGTGCCGGTTTCGCGCGGGCGAAGACGTCGGCGGCGAAACGTCTCCCGGCTTCCGAATGCCCGCAGAGCCTCCATTCCAGCGCGGAAAGCAGAGCGTGAGGGGGCTCATACGTTCGATCCGGGCTTTCTCCTCGACGACACAGAGCCCAGGGCGACAGTCGGAGGACCGATGCTGAAAGCAGCTCTCGCAGGTCTCTTACGGTACCGTTCGCAGCAGATTTTTGGTGGGGGTGTACGCAGGCGGTGCATGACTCTTCCCGAGAGTGACATTTTCCGAATGCATCAACATCTCTATCCTCCGAGTGGGCGGAGGTAGTTCGAGCCTTCGGGCGGCTCTGACGGCGAATGCTTCCTTCGGGGTGCTTGCCGTGGACGGGTTCGCCCATGACGCCGGAAGCCGGGTGCAGCCCGGTTTCCAATAAAGGTCTTCCCTTGATTGCACGTGTTGTCTGCGGAGATGTCCGAAGGAGAAGACAAATCCAGTCGACAGGCCGACAGCATACCACGTCGATATCTCAAGGCAGGGTGAACGGATGTCGTTCGGGGCCGCCGCGATGCGGAAAATTGGCGCTGAACCCATATTTTATTACGGTTGTCGCGAACACCCGCTATAACATCCGAAGAAGCGACACCTCACACATCGATGCCCTGGCCCGAACTCCTCGTCCTCGTCTCTCTTATTTTGCTCAACGCCTTTCTGGTGGCGGCAGAGCTTGCGATCGTCTCATCGCGACCGGCACGACTGCAAAAGTTCGTCAGCGATGGAAAAAAGGGGGCCGTTGCCGCGACCGCTCTCAATGCGGACCCGGGACGCTTCCTTCCCGCAGTGCAGATCGGCATCACCTTTGTCGCAATCATATCCGGCGCATATGGCGAGCAGGCTCTCGCGCCGAGCTTCACCACCGCGCTCGAAGAGGTGGGCTGGTTCGGCGCGTGGTCCGGGTGGGTCGCGTCAGTCATCGTCGTCGTCGTTATCTCGTACTTCTCGCTGGTGATCGGCGAACTCGTGCCGAAAAGGCTCGCGCTCTCGAACCGCGAGGTCATCGCCTGCTTCGTCGCGCCCACCATGAATGTCTGGGCGACCATTTCGACCCCGATCTCCTACTTTCTTCGCATCTCCACGGATGCCGTGCTTCGGCTCGCGGGCCCGATGAAGGCCGAGCCGGAAATCACCGAGGAAGAGGTGAAATCGATGATCGCGGAGGGCACGGAAGCGGGCGTGTTCGAAAAGGCCGAGCAGGAAATCATCGAACGCGTGCTGAGCGTCGCCGACCGCTCTGTGCGCTCGATCATGGTGCCCCGGCGAGACATCATCTGGCTGGACGTCAACGATGGCGAGGACGCCATCTTCAACGACATCTTCGCGAGCGGTCATTCGCGCTTTCCCGTGTGCCGCAGCGACGTGGACGAAACGCTCGGGGTTATCCACGCGAAAACGCTGCTCGAACAATGCCGCCATGGCGGCAAGATCAATCTCGAAGCTGCGATCATGGCGCCGCTCTACGTTCATGAGAGCACGAACGTGCTGAAGCTTCTCGAAATGTTCAAGAACACGCTCGTTCACATGGCGATCGTGCTCGACGAACACGGCACCGTGCAGGGTATCGTGACTCCCGCCGACATTCTGGCGGGGATCGCGGGCGAATTGCCGGAAGAAGAAGCCGACATCGGGCAGTCCGCCGTTCAACGCGAGGACGGCTCCTGGCTGCTCGACGCGCAGATGCCCGTCTACGAGGTCGAGCGCGTGCTCGACGTGCATGGCATGGCCGTGGATGACGCCGAATATACGACGCTTGCGGGCTTCGTTCTGGCACAGCTCGGGCACATTCCGGCGGTGGGCGAGAAGTTCCGCTGGCGCTCATGGGTGTTCGAGGTCATCGATCTCGACGGTCGCCGTATCGACAAGGTGCTCGCGTTCCGCCCCGTGTAAGAACGCGTCGCAGATCGGCCCCCTTAAACTGAAGGAGCGCGCTCGTGAGCAAGGTTGCATTCATCGGACTGGGCGTCATGGGCTATCCCATGGCCGGGCATATCGCCAGGCGCGGCCACGATGTGACGGTCTTCAACCGCACGGCGGCGAAGGCGCAAAAATGGGTGGCCGAATTCGGCGGGCGCCAGGCGCAGACACCCGCATCGGCCGCAAGGGACGCGGATTTCGTTTTCTCCTGCGTCGGCAACGACAACGACCTGCGCGAGGTGACGACAGCACCGGACGGCGCGTTCGGCGCTCTGAAGCCGGGCGCGATCTTCATCGACAACACGACCGATTCGGCCGACGTCGCGCGCGAGCTTTACGCCGCCGCGAAGTCTCACGGCGCGCATTTTCTCGACGCTCCCGTCTCGGGCGGTCAGGCGGGCGCGGAAAACGGCGTCCTGACGGTGATGGTTGGCGGGGACGCGGAAGCCTTCGCCGCCGCGGAGCCGGTCATCGCCTCGTTCGCGCGCGCCGTGAAGCACCTGGGGCCATCGGGCGCGGGCCAATTGACCAAGATGGTCAACCAAATCTGCATCGCTGGCGTGGTGCAGGGGCTCGCCGAGGCCATCCACTTCGCCCAGAAATCCGGGCTCGACGTAGAGGCTGTGATCGACACGATTTCCAAGGGCGCGGCGCAGTCCTGGCAGATGGAAAACCGCTGGAAAACGATGGACGAGGGCCGTTTCGACTTCGGCTTCGCGGTCGACTGGATGCGGAAGGATCTCGCGATCTGTCTCGACGAGGCCCGTAAAAACGGCGCTCAGCTTCCCCTCGCCGCGCTTGTCGATCAGTTCTATTCCGAGGTGCAGGCGATGGGCGGCAAGCGCTGGGACACGTCGAGCCTCATTGCACGCCTGAACCGGAAATGAGCGCGCGGCGGCTGCATTGTCCGGTTTTAACGAGCAGTTAACACAACTTTTGCGCGATATTTGGTGTTCCAGAAGCAACACTCGCATTCTCGCCGGAAGCCCTTGATCGATATCAACAGGCTCGGTAACGGACTTGCCTTGTTACTCGATAGGCCCCGCATGTAAGCTTGCGCCGGGCTTGGGTCGGGGCATTGTTTCATGCGTATTGCGCACTTTTTTTCCGTCGCCGCTTCATGCGCGCTTGTCGGGCTTGGGGGCTGTACGACTGTTCCCGCACTCAGCCCCATCAACGGCACCGAGGCGCTTGAGGACGGCAGCATCCCGATCAATGAGGTCGTCAAGCGCGTCAAATGCGAAATTTACGACGCGACGCGCGACATTCCGAAGGAATATGCCTGGTTTGAGACCTGGGGCGCGAATGTCGATCTCGACCTGATCGCCAACGAATCTTCCTCCATCACGCCTTCGATCGCGGTGCTCGACCCGTTTACGCAGATCAGAACGGCCACGCTCGGCACATTCTCCAGAGGCTTTTCGCTCGGCCTCGGCGGCGGCGTTGTCACCACCGCTTCGCGGACGGAGAGCGTGAGCTTCTCCATGAACTTCGCGGAGGTGCACGAGCAGCTCAACCCGGCGAGCCGGATCAACCGCCGGGCGGCTTTCGACGATTGCAACCTTCCCAAGGGCCGCGACCTGAACAGCGATCTCGGGCTGCGGCAGTGGATCAAATCGGTGCTCGGCCCGCTTGAAGGCGGCAAGCGTGCCCTGCTCTCCCCCCAACCGAAACAAGGCACGCGGCGGGCCGCACCGCCCGCCTTCACCTGCCGCCAGAGGTCGGGCGTGCCTTCGTCAGACTGCGAGGCGCCGCTGAAGTCGATCACGCA
Organism: Rhodomicrobium sp.; assembly: GCF_047605405.1. NCBI lineage: Bacteria > Pseudomonadati > Pseudomonadota > Alphaproteobacteria > Hyphomicrobiales > Hyphomicrobiaceae > Rhodomicrobium > Rhodomicrobium sp. The sequence continues at coordinate 108,602 of NZ_JASGFR010000006.1, forward strand.
CTCGATCGAGTTCAGCGTCGTGAAAAGCGCAAACGTCAGCCCAAGCTGGACGCTGGTCTATTTCAAGGGCCATAATGGCAACAGCTCCTTCGCGAGCGCGGGCCGAACCGATACGCACAGGCTGAAGATCACCCTGGGCCCAAGCGCCGAAACGCGCACGAACGCGAGCACACAGCAAAGCTTGCGCGAGATTGCGCCGGCCATCTCGAACGCGGTCGGGCAAACGCTCGGCGCTCGATAAGCGGCGAAATCGCATCCTCAAAAGCGCGCCGTTAAGGAAGTCGCTGAAAAACGATGCGAAATTCAGGCGCGCGGTTTTTCGGCGTGAGCCGCGAGCGCCGAACCGGCGAGATAGAGCGAGCCCGCAACGACGATGCGGACCGGGCCTTTCGCAGCGGCCCGGCTTTTCGCGAACGCCTCTTCGAGGCTCCCTGCGGCTTCGGCGGCCAATCCCTCGCGGCGGGCGATGGCGGCAAGCTCGTCCGCCGTATAGGCTGACGACTGTCCCTCGATGCCGACTGTGGCCGTAAGCTCGGGCAAGCCCTGAAAGTGGCGGAGGAAACCGCCCGCGTCCTTCGTCGACAGCATGCCGACGATGAGATGAATGGGGCTCGACACGCGTTCTTCGAGGTCGGCGAGCGCGCGCGCGATCACTTCGCCCGCAGCCGGATTATGCCCGCCGTCGACCCATATTTCCGAGCCCTCCGGCGCGAGAGCATGAAGATGCCCGGGGCCGAGCCGTTCGAGCCGGGCGGGCCAGACCGCCGACGTGATGCCCTTTGCGATGGCGGCGTCGGACACGTGGAAACCTTCGAGATTGCGCGCCGTAGCTATGGCGGTGCCCGCGTTCTCGAACTGGTGGCGCCCGACGAGACGAGGAAGCGGCAGGTCGAGCAGGCTTTCTTCGTCCTGATAGACGAGATGCCCCTGCTGCTCGAAAACGTCCCAGCTTGCGCCGCCAGCGATGACGGGCGCTTCAAGGGAAGCGGCGCGCACGGCGATGACGCGCATCGCCTCGTCCGATTGACGCGACACGATGGCGGGCCGACCGCGCTTCAGAATGCCTGCCTTCTCGCCTGCTATAGCCTCGATGGTATCGCCGAGATAGGAGCAGTGATCGAGCGAGATCGAGGTCAGCACCGTTGCCAACGGCTCGTCGATGACGTTGGTGGCGTCGAGCCGCCCCCCGAGTCCCGTTTCGAGAAGGACGATGTCGGCCGGATTTTCCGCGAAGGCCAGAAACGCCGCCGCCGTGGTTATTTCGAAGAATGTGATCGGCTCGCCGCGATTGGCCGCCTCGGTGCGCGCGAGCACATCGGCCAGATGGCTCTCGCCGATCGGCCTGGCGCCGCCCTGCCCCGCAAGCTGGATGCGCTCGTGAAAGCGCAGCAGGTGCGGCGAGGTGAAGACGTGAACGCGATAGCCGGACGCTTCGAGCATCGCCTTCAGGAACGCGACGACCGACCCCTTGCCGTTCGTACCGGCGACGTGGATCACTGGCGGAATGCTGCGATGCGGGTCGCCCAGCGCGCGCAGGAGCCGGTAGACCCGGCCAAGCGAGAGGTCGATGATCTTCGGATGCAGCGTCTGAAGCCGCGCAAGCAGGCTGTCGGAAGGAAAATGCAAGGATATGTCCGAATTGCGAGGGGCGCGATCCTGCCCCGCTCCGCTCATGACGGCGTAGCGGGCGCCTGCGCCTTGGCCAGCTCGGGCGAGGCAGGCGCTGTGGTGGCGGCTGCGATCTGTTCCGCTGTTGCGGGAAGCTTGGCCTCGGGGGCGGCGCCATTCAGATGCCGGGCGTTACCCTCGGCGGAGGAAGCCTCTCCGCGCCCCTTGCCCTCTTCGGCGCGGCGTTCGGCCGAGAGCATTGCGCAGATCCGGGCGAGCGTCTCGCGCAATTCGTGGCGGTGCACCACCATATCGATCATGCCGTGTTCAAGGAGATATTCCGAGCGCTGGAAGCCGTCGGGCAACTTTTCCCGAATCGTCTGCTCGATCACGCGCGGCCCCGCGAAGCCGATGAGGGCGCCGGGTTCCGCGATATGGATGTCGCCGAGCATGGCATAGGAGGCCGTTACGCCGCCCGTGGTCGGGTTCGTCAGCACCACGATATAAGGAAGGCGCGCGTCGCGAAGGCGCTGCACCGCAACCGTGGTGCGCGGCATCTGCATGAGCGACATGATGCCTTCCTGCATGCGGGCGCCGCCGGACGACACGAAAAGAATGTAAGGGGCCTTCAGCTCGACCGCTTTCATCATGCCGAGGATGATCGCCTCGCCCGCAGCCATGCCGAGCGACCCCCCCATGAAGGAGAAGTCCTGCACGCCCGCGACGACCGTCAGGCCGTCGAGCTGACCGACGCCGGTGAGCAGGGCATCCTGCATGCCGGTCTTCGCGCGCGCCTCTTTGATGCGGTCTGCGTAGCGCTTCTCGTCGCGGAATTTCAGGGGATCGGCGGGCACTTCGGGCGATGGCAGAGTCTCAAACTTGCCGTCATCGAAGAAGGATTTCAGCCGCGGCGTCGCACCGATGCGCATGTGATGGCCGGATTGCGGAAAAACGAACTGGTTCGCCTCCAGATCCTTGTGAAAAACCATCTGCCCGGTCTCCGGGCATTTGATCCAAAGGTTCTCCGGCATCTCCCTTTTCTGCCAGAGACCGCTGATCTTGGGGCGGACGACGTTATTGATCCAGTTCACGGCTTTTCACTTTCATCGCCTCGCGCGGGAGGCCATTCCCTTGTTCTGTTCAGGCTGCCTTGAGGCCGGCGGAGAGCTTCTCGACCATAGAGAGCACTGAGCTTACCGTTAGCTCGGTCGCGCGTCCCTTGTCGTCAAGGCTCTGGGCGATAGTATCGACCAGCGCGGAACCGACGACGACACCGTCGGCAACGCTGGCGATCGCCTTCGCCTGCTCGGGCGTGCGAACGCCGAAACCGACCGCGACGGGTAGCGTGGTTCGCGCCTTGATGCGCGCCACGTTCCTGGCGACGGCCTCAAGGTCGGGCGCGCGGGTGCCCGTCACGCCCGTAATCGAAACGTAGTAGACGAAGCCGCTCGTGTTCGCGAGAACGGCGCCGAGACGGTGGTCATCGGTTGTCGGCGTGGTCAGGCGGATGAAGTTCAGTCCGGCGTTGAGCGCCGGGATGCAAAGCTCGTCGTCGGCTTCCGGCGGCGCGTCCACCACGATCAGCCCATCGACGCCCGCCTCGACCGCATCGGCCAGGAACCGGTCCACCGGGTAGACGTAGATGGGGTTATAGTAGCCCATGAGCACGATGGGCGTCGTCTTGTTCGTCTCGCGGAAGGCGCGCACCATGGCGAGCGTCTTGTGCATGTCCTGGCCCGCGTGAAGCGCCCGCAGCGAGGCGCGCTGAATCGCCGGGCCGTCGGCCATCGGGTCGGAAAACGGCATGCCGAGTTCGATGACGTCCGCGCCCGCCCCCGGAAGACCTTTCAGGATTTCGAGCGACGTGGCGGTATCGGGATCGCCAGCCGTGATGAAGGTGACGAACGCCTTGCGGTCCTGAGCCGCCAGTTCTTCGAAGACTTTCGCGAGCCGATGCATGATCGCCTTGAGCCTTAAAAGCGCGAATGTGCGCTAGATATCCATGCCGAGGTGAGCGGCGACGGCGAAGATGTCCTTGTCGCCCCGCCCGCTCATGTTCATAACGAGGAGATTGTCCGGCGGCAAGGTGGGGGCAAGTTTTGTCACATAGGCGAGCGCGTGCGAGGGCTCCAGCGCCGGGATAATGCCTTCGATCCGCGTGCAAAGCTGGAAAGCGTCCAGCGCTTCGCGGTCCGTCGCCGCAACATAGGTCACGCGGCCGGTGTCGCGCAGCCAGCTATGCTCCGGCCCGATTCCCGGATAGTCGAGGCCCGCCGAGATCGAATGTCCTTCGAGAATCTGGCCGTCGCTGTCCTGAAGCAGGTAGGTGCGGTTGCCGTGGAGCACGCCCGGAGTGCCGCCGTTGAGCGAGGCGCAATGTCCGTTCGGCACATCGAGGCCCTTGCCCGCCGCCTCCACGCCGAACATCTTCACGCTCGGGTCGTCGAGGAAGGGGTGGAAGATGCCCATCGCGTTCGAGCCGCCACCGATCGCCGCAACGAGCGTGTCCGGCAGTCGGCCTTCCGCCGCAAGCATCTGCTCGCGGGTTTCCTTCCCGATCACGGCCTGGAAATCGCGCACCATGGCGGGATAGGGATGCGGACCCGCGACCGTGCCGATGATGTAGAACGTGTCCTCCACGTTCGACACCCAATCGCGCAACGCCTCGTTCATGGCATCCTTGAGCGTACCCGTGCCCGAGATGACGGGGCGCACTTCCGCGCCGAGAAGCCGCATGCGGAACACGTTCGGCTTCTGCCGCTCGATGTCCGTCGCGCCCATGTAGATCACACAAGGCAGGCCGAAGCGCGCGGCGACCGTGGCGGTTGCAACGCCGTGCTGGCCGGCGCCGGTCTCGGCGATGATGCGCTTCTTGCCCATGCGCTTCGCCAGCAGGATCTGCCCGAGGCAGTTGTTTACCTTGTGCGAACCGGTGTGGTTGAGTTCCTCGCGCTTGAAATAGACCTTCGCGCCGCCGAGATGCTGCGTGAGCCGTTCCGCGAAGTAGAGCGGGCTGGGGCGTCCGGCGTAGTGGGCGTTGAGGTCCGCGAGTTCCGCATGGAACGACGGATCGGCCTTCGCCGCCTCATATGCGGTCTCGAGTTCGAGGATGAGCGGCATCAGCGTCTCGGCAACGAATCGGCCGCCGTAAAGCCCGAAATGGCCCCTGTCATCCGGGCCGGTGCGATAACTGTTCAGATGCAGCGGCGTTTCAGCGGGGTTCATGTCGATCCTCTTCCGCCGCTGGCGCGGCGACTTGTTCCAGATGTTTGGCGGCGCGGACGAAGCGGGCGACAAGGTCCGGGTCCTTCACGCCCGGCGCGCGCTCGACGCCCGATGAAACGTCGACGCTCCGCGCACCGCTCGTGGCGATGGCAAAGCGCACATTATCAGGGTCAAGGCCGCCGGAAAGCATAAAATCGGGTCTGGGTTGTGCCGTGGCGAGCCACGTCCAATCGAAGGAGACGCCGTTGCCGCCGGGAAGCGCGTCGCCTGCGCGAGGTGGCGGCGCATCGAACAGCACGATGTCGGCGGTGGGCTCGAAGATCCGCGCCGATTCGATATCGGCCGGGCTTCCGACCTTAACCGCCTTGATGACGCGCGCGCCGACGCGACGGCGGATATCGGCCACGCGCTCAACGCTTTCGTGCCCGTGAAGCTGCAAAAAGTCAGGTGCGACACGCTCCCTGATCGCTTCGAGAAGCGCGTCGTCGGCATCGACCGTCAGCGCAACGATGGCGCTGCGCCCGCGTGCGACCTCAGCGAGACTCGCGGCCCGGTCGAGCGAAACATGGCGCGGGCTCCTGGGGAAAAACACGAGGCCCACATAATCAGCGCCTGCGCCGATCGCTGCCTCAAGCGTGTCTTCGGTCGAAAGTCCGCAGATTTTGACGGAGACGGTCATGCTTTCAATACTGCCGTGAAAGACCGGAGCCGGCCTCAGCTCCCCGGACCACGGGACAAACAAAAATAGAGCCGACAGCTCCGAGCACGTCCTGGTCTGCCCCTGGACGCGGCTCCCTCGTTTTCACCACATCCGACATGAGTGTCTTCTGGCGAAGACGGCCTAGCGGATGGAGCGAAGCGCGCGCTGTTGGGGCTGCTGCACTGCGCCGGGCTTCGGAAGCGCCTGCTCAAGACCGCGCTTGAGCTTCTCAGCCTCCTGCTTCCAGATCGCCGCCTCCTTGTGCGTCTCGCGGGCCGCCTTTCGCCAGTGGCCCTGGCCTAGCCATGCCGCGATCCATCCCCCGATGGCTCCGAGGAACGCCGCGCCGAAGAGGAAGACGTAGAACGGCAAGCTCACCTTGAATGCAATGTCGCGATCGATGAACGGATCGACGATGAAGGACACATCATGCCTGTTCGCAACGGCAAAGGCGGCGATAATCGCGCCGATGATCAGAAGAAGAACGAAGATGAGGAAACGTTTCATGGATGCATCGGCCGAAGCGGCCGCCTGTCGCCAGAGTTAGGATGCCTTCGCTGCCTTCTTGCGGCCTTTCGGCTTCTCGGCAGGAGCCTCGGGCGGATTAAGCCTGATTCGCAGCTCCTTGCCTGTCTTGAAATACGGAACGAACTTTTCGGGCACGGAGACCTGATCTCCGGTCCTCGGATTGCGGCCGACCCTAGCGGGGCGGTGCTTGACGGAAAATGCGCCAAAGCCGCGCAGCTCGACACGGTCGCCGCGTGTAAGAGCGCCGGTAATTTCCTCGAAAATCACGTTCACGATCTTCTCCACATCCCGGTGCATGAGATGAGGATTTGTCGCGGCAAGTTTCTCTATCAGCTCGGACTTAATCATACATTTATCTCACATTGCTGAGCTGAGGGTGCCAAATGGAAAATAAGCCGTCAAGCGGACGGTCCTTCAGGATGTCGAGCCCTTCGAGCACCGCCGCGTCCACAACGGACGCGACGCCGAGCTTCAGCGCGAGGCTCGACATCGACGCCGACAGCAGCGACGAAACCGATTGGCCGGGTTTCCAGTCGCGCACTTTCAGGCCGGACGGCACTTTACGGGCATCCGTGAACCATTTGATGGCAACCTGCTCATCGCCGATCGCGTCGACAAGTCCCACCTGGGCCGCCTGCCTGCCGGTATAAATGCGGCCGGTCTTGATGTCCTCCAGAGAGGCGACTGCGGCTTTGCGCCGCTCCGCGACGAGCCCGACGAACCAGCCCTGACTGTCCTTCACGAGTTGTTCGGTCAGCGCCCGCGCCGCATCGTCGACGGGTGCGAAAGGTGACGGCTTCGCCTTGAGTGCGCCGCTCCTCACCTCGTCCACCTTCACGCCGACCTTGCCGAGAAGTTCCGAAACGTCGGCCCACTGAAAGATCACGCCGACAGAGCCGGTGATCGTATTGCCGCGCGCGACGATATAATCCGTGGCGATGCCGCCGAGATAGGCAGCCGATGTCGCCATCGTGCCGAACACGGCCGCCACGGGCTTCGCGTTCGCGAGTTCGCGCAAATCCTCGTAGAGAGCTTCGCCGCCGGTCGTGGTGCCGCCGGGGCTGTCCACCGCGACGATGACCGCTTTGACGGAATTATCCTTGCGGAGTTTTTCCAGCAACTCGTGCCGGGACTTCGAATCGCCGATGAAGCCCGAAATCGAGACGCGGGCGATGTGGTCGCGCGGGATCCCGAAAGAGGCGCCATCGCCGCCTCCCGACCGCGCGCCCGCAAAGGCGAGCGCAGCGACGAACGCAACGATGGCAAGCACGCGCCATACGGTCAGGCGGCGCTTCAGACGGCGACGGTCGATGAGAATGTCTGAATCCAGTGTCATGCATTCACCTTCGAACGAGGCCCGCGCAATGATTTGCACGGGCCGTGCCGCTCAAGCGCGCCTTCGCGCAATAACGGCTTACTCCTTGTCCTTGGTCTGCGCCTTGAGCGCAGCGCCAAGAATGTCGCCGAGCGAGGCGCCCGAGTCGGTGGAACCGAACTGGGCGACAGCTTCCTTTTCTTCGGCGATTTCGAGCGCCTTGATGGAAAGACCGATCTTGCGCCCGCTCTTGTCCACCTGCGTGACGACCGCGTCGACCATGTCGCCCGCGGAGAAACGCTCCGGACGCTGCTCGCTGCGATCGCGGGACAGGTCGGCGCGGCGGATAAAGGCCGTGACGTCCGTGCCCGAAATCTTCACGTCGATCCCGGCATCCTTCACCTCGATGACTTCGCAGGTGACGGTGCTGCCCTTCTTGAGCGTGGAGGAGGCGGACTGGAACGGATCGGTCGCAAGCTGCTTGATGCCGAGGCTGATGCGTTCCTTCTCCGGGTCGGTCTCAAGCACGACAGCGCGAACGGTGTCGCCCTTGTTGTATTCCTTGATCGCTTCCTCGCCCGAACGCGACCAGTCGAGATCCGAAAGGTGCACCATGCCGTCGATGCCGCCTTCGAGACCCACGAACAGACCGAACTCTGTGATGTTGCGAACCTGACCCTCGACCTCGGAACCCTTCGGATGCGTATCCGCGAACGTGTTCCAGGGGTTTTCCTGCGTCTGCTTCAGGCCGAGCGAGATACGGCGCTTGGAAGCATCCACTTCGAGCACCTGAACTTCCACTTCCTGGCTCGTGGAGACGATCTTGCCGGGGTGGACGTTCTTCTTGACCCAGCTCATTTCGGAGACGTGGATCAGCCCCTCGACGCCGGGCTCCAGCTCCACGAACGCGCCATAGTCGGCGATGTTCGTGACGGTGCCCGTAAACTTGCCGCCGATCGGATACTTGGCTTCGATGCCCGACCACGGGTCGGCGCCGAGCTGCTTCATGCCGAGGCTGATGCGCTGCGTCTCGGGGTTGATGCGGACGATCTGCACCTTCACCGTGTCGCCGACATTCAGGATCTCGGTCGGATGGTTGACGCGCTTCCACGCCATGTCTGTGACGTGCAGCAGGCCGTCGATGCCGCCGAGGTCGATGAACGCACCGTAATCGGTGATGTTCTTGACGACGCCATCGACCACCTGGCCCTCTTCGAGCTTGGCGACGATCTCGCTGCGCTGCTCGGCGCGCGTCTCTTCCAGAACGGAGCGGCGCGACACGACGATATTGCCGCGGCGGCGATCCATCTTGAGGATCTGGAAGGGCTGCGGCACGTTCATGAGCGGCGTCACGTCCTTGATCGGACGAATGTCGACCTGAGAGCCGGGAAGGAAGGCCACCGCGCCGTCGAGGTCGACGGTGAAGCCGCCCTTCACGCGGTTGAAGATCACGCCTTCGACCTTTTCGCCGGCGTTGAATTTCTGTTCGAGCTTCGTCCAGCTATCCTCGCGGCGAGCCTTCTCGCGCGAAAGAACCGCTTCGCCCATCGCGTTTTCGATGCGCTCGACGTAGACTTCGACCTCGTCGCCGACATGAATGGTCGGATTGGCGACGGAAGAACCAAATTCCTTGAGCGGCACGCGGCCTTCGGTCTTGAGGCCGACGTCGATAACCGCCAAATCCTTTTCGATCGCGACGATCTTGCCCTTCACCACCGCGCCTTCGCTCGGCGCGGAGCCGGAAAGCGATTCATCGAGAAGAGCGGCGAAGTCGTCGACGGTCGGATTGTACTCCTTGGCCTTTGGCTCTATTGTTTGGGTTGCAGTCATTAAAACTCCGATATGGCCTTGAGGCCTGGGGTATGCGTTAGAGGTTGAAGACAGGCGGCCTCAGGGGGCGCGGTTTTCCCAAAAGCCGTCATTCATGCGAATTCTGATTTGCCGTCCGCCGGTCGACCTTTCGGATCGATTTCGGAGACACGAACGGATCACGCCGAACCCGTTGGCGGGCTTAGCATGATTTATCCGCGACGCGCCACTTTATCAATAAGGTGAAGAGCGGCAGCAACGGCTTTTTCTATATCCAACTCGGTCGTATCGAGCAAGAGCGCGTCCTCGGCGGGCTTCAGCGGCGAAACGGGCCGCTCGCTGTCGCGCTTGTCGCGAGCCTTGATCTCCGCGAGCACAACCTCTTCGGTGATTTCCACGCCATAGCCCACAAGTTCGCGGTGACGCCGGGCTGCGCGGCTTTCCGCCGACGCCGTCACGAAAATCTTCGCATCGGCTTCGGGGCAGACTACGGTGCCGATGTCGCGGCCCTCGACCACGGCGCCACCGGGCTGGCCCGCGAACGCCCGCTGGAATTCGAGAAGCGCCGCGCGCACATCTGGTATCGCCGCCACGACGCTCGCCGCCTCGCCGTTGCCCTTGAGACGCAGGTTCGGGTCGCCGAGCGTCGTCGGATCGAGCCGCTTCGCAGCGAATGACGCCGCGCGCACGTCTTCGAGCGAATGCCCGGCCGCCATCACGTCGCGCGCAACGGCGCGATAGAGCGAGCCCGTATCGAGATGCGGCAGCCCGTAGTTTTGCGCCACACGGCGCGCAAGCGTACTTTTTCCGGCCGCCGCCGTTCCGTCTATTGCGATGATCATTCGCGGTCTTTCCCGCGCGCCTCGTCCGAAGCCTGCCCCGGCTCGTCGAGCGTCGCGCCCACCTGTTGCATCAGAGTGCGAAATTCCGGGAAGCTCGTCGCGATCATCGACGCGTCGTCGACAGTCACCGGCTCCTCGGCTGCAAGGCCCAGCACCAGGAACGACATGGCGATCCTGTGGTCCATGTGGGTCTTGATGGTAGCGCCGCCCCGCACCTCGGGCAAGCCCAGCACGGTGAGCGTGTCGCCGCGCGCATGCGCCGCCGCCCCGCAGGCGACGAGCCCGTCGACCATGGCCGCCAGCCGGTCGCTTTCCTTCACGCGGAGCTCGGCGAGGCCCTCCATCACCGTCTCGCCCTGGGCAACGGTCGCCAGCGCCGCAAGCATCGGATATTCGTCGATCATCGACGGCGCGCGCGCAGCCGGCACCATCACGCCGCGAAGTTCGCTCGTCCGGGCGCGGATGTCGGCGACGGGTTCGCCGCCCACCTCGCGCTCGTTCTCGAAGACGATGTCCGCTCCCATCTCGGCGAGCGTCTCGTAGAAGCCCGTGCGCGTGGGATTTACGAGAACGTTCTTAACGAGGATGTCGGATTCAGGCGTGATGAGCGCCGCGGCAACGAGGAACGCCGCAGAACTCGGATCGCCCGGCACCGCGACAGGCTGCCCCTTCAGCGTGCGCCGCCCTTCGAGCGCGATGCGCAGGCCGCCCTCGAACGGCTCGACCGAAAGTTCCGCCCCGAAGTAGCGCAGCATTTTCTCGGTATGATCGCGCGATTTCTCGCTCTCGATGATGCTCGTCTCGCCGCTGGCGAACAGACCCGCGAGCAGCACGGCCGACTTCACCTGCGCGGACGGCACCGGGAGGCGGTAGCTGATCGGCACGAGATCGCCGGTCCCGACGAGTGTCAACGGCAGCGTGTTGCGGCCGTCTTCCTCTATGGCAAGGCCCATGCTTTGCAAGGGCGCGAGCACGCGACCCATCGGACGCTTTTGCAGGCTCGCGTCGCCGGTGAAGCGCGCGGCGATCGGATGGCCCGCCACAACGCCCATCATGAGACGTGCGCCGGTGCCGGAATTACCGAAGTCGAGGTCGCCTGAAGGCGCGGCAAGGCCGCCGAGACTGCGACCCGTGACGGTCCATACGCCATCGGCGTCGCGTTCGACGCCCGCGCCCAGCGCTTCGAGCGCGCGCGCCGTACACAGGATATCTTCGGCTTCGAGAAGCCCCGTGATCCGGGTGCGCCCCTCGGCCAGCGCGCCAAGGATAAGAGCGCGATGCGAAATGGATTTATCGCCCGGGACAGCAACCGCCCCTTGCAATCGTCCCGACTTTCGCGACATTAGCGGCCTTGCGTCGGCTGCGTGGGTGGACATCGGCGGAAGGCCCCCGTCTTTCTGTAGAAAACAAACGCAGCCGTCATAGACCCATGTCGACGAAAACTGTCAATCGGCTTGGGGCGAATGCGGCACAATTTCTGCGCGCTTCGCGCTTTGCCTTTGACAGCCGGCGGCGATGCTGACTATCCGAAACACAATGCGGCGCGGCGCGCCATGGAAGAACACTCAAGAAAGCTCAAGACCCATGTCCCTGAAAGCTGAGCGCGGCACCAAGCGGGTTTGCCAATCCTGCGGTTCCAAATTCTACGATCTCAACCGCGATCCCATCGTCTGTCCGGCCTGCCAGGCTGTCTATCAGGACGGCGGCGTACCTTCGCGGCTCCCGGCGGGCAACAACCTCGATGCCGATGACGACGCGGTGCTGGATGCGGGCCGCGGCGGGCTCGAATTCGTGCCGCTCGACGAGGTGGCGCGCGAGGAGGAATTGCCCGATATCGAGGGCGGCGATCTCGCCGACGTCGCCGACGACGATGCCGATATCGACACGGGCGCCGACGACGAAGCGTTCCTTGAGGCCGAAGACGAGAACGAAACCGACGTGCCCTTCGTCGGCGGCGGCAAGGATGACGACGTCTGAAGGAAATGACTCGTGAGAGAGCGAGGCGACGACCTCGCCCTCGGTCTTCAACGAAAACTTCAGCGAGCGCGGGGTGGCGGCGACGCCATCCCGCGTTTTGTTTGGCGGAACAGACCCTTCCCAAGGGACTGCGCCCGAGGAAAAACCTGCCTCGCCAGGTGCCCGCCGCGAAATTGGCGCGCGCTCTGGAAAACTTCATCGAAGAACGCTTGAAAGCGCTGTTTTTGCTTGCGGTGCAGGCGCCAACGCTTTAAGTAGCTCCGACGCAACGGCGGCGCGCGATGCCGCCCACCGCATTCCCCCAGAATGCGGAAGTCATATGGGGCCATAGCTCAGCTGGGAGAGCGCTTGAATGGCATTCAAGAGGTCGGCGGTTCGATCCCGCCTGGCTCCACCAAAAATCTAGGGTTGTGTGTTATTCTTCCTGACGCGGTCGCTTTTCTTGAAAGCGCGCGTGTCGAGCATATATGCCGCTTTAACACGTCACGTCCCACCTCGGACGGGTTCTCTATCGTCTCGCCAAGCGGGCGGAGGGCAGACAGGCCGAAGTGTGCAGTTGGCACGAGGAGGTGCTTATCGTGGAAGAACCCCTGAAAGATTTCGAGCTCGAAGCCTGGGGCGAAGGCGAATTCGCTTACATCAAGCAACTCAAGGCCAAGGAAGTTGCGGAGCTTTTCCCGCAATTGGGCGGACTGCCGGAAGGCATCGACCTTTATGCCGTCGTGTCTGCCGATGGGACGCCCATGGTGCTGACCGACAGCCGTTCCGCTGCGCTGGAAAATGTTGAAGAGAGCGACCTTGAGCTTGTGACGCTTCACTGACCCGCCTTGTGGGCCCACTTGCGGTCCGAACATGCGCTGTGGACAGATTGCGGCCGCCTTGGGGCGGCCGTTTTTGATCCATCCGTTGGTTTCGTCAATTTGCGACCGTGCCCCACCTCGGAGGGACGCCGATGGAAGATGTCCGCGCGGCCAAGCTTCGTGCATTTTTCGCGCTTTACGTAACGAAATGCGCGAGCGCGAGCGATGCCCGAATCGAGGCGGCATTCGCCTCCGTTCCTCGCGAGCCGTTCGCCGGCCCGGGGCCGTGGCATATTCTCGTCAGCTCACCGTGGCGGGCTGTCTCGTTTCCGCCCAGCTACGTGGAAACCCCCGACGACGACCCCTCCTTTCTTTATCAGAACGTACTGATCGCCCTCGACGCCAAGCGCGGCCTCAACATTGGCGAACCGAGCCTACACGCGCGCTGTCTCGATGCACTCGCGCTTCAGCCTGACGAAACGGTGCTTCAGATTGGTGCGGGCAGCGGGTATTACACCGCCATTCTGGCTCGCCTCGTCGGTCCCGCGGGGCGCGTCATCGGCTTCGAGATCGATCCCGATCTTGCCGCGCGTGCGACGGCCAATCTTAAGCCCTGGCCGCAGGCATCGATCGAGGCGAGGTCCGGCGCGACCGACGGACTGCCGAAAGCCGATGCGATTTACGTCAATGCCGGGATCACGCAGCCCTGCGCGACGTGGCTTGAGGCGCTGCGCCCCAACGGCCGCCTTCTGTTTCCTCTTCAGCCGGAGGGCGGATTTGGCGGCATGCTGATGGTCCAAAAGCCGTCGGAAGGCGGGTCAGTCTGGCCGGCTCGTTTTGTTTCCCGCGCCGTGTTCGTGGCGTGTCAGGCGAGGCAGGATCAGGAAAACAGCCAAGGCTTGGCCAAGGCATTCCTTCGGGGAGATTTCGCGGCTGTGAAATCGCTGCGTTTCGACGAGACGCCCGACGATACCTGCTGGTTCAATGGCGGCGATTGGTGGCTGTCCACACAAGCGCCGGGTCCGGGCATGAACTCTGCCCAGTCCGTGACGCCACTCGCCTGAAATCCGGCGAACGTGCGCTCGCCCTCCCCTCCTCGGCGGGCAACTCAGTAATGCGGCGGCCTCGTGATGGGCGGGGCTCCGAGCGTCTGCTCTTCCACCGCCTGAAACCGCTCGGTCAGGCGCTCCAGCTTCCCCTTGAGCGAATCGATGAGCCGCCATTGGCGCGCCATCTGATCGGACATCTCGTCGAGCGCGCGGGCCTGATGCGCGACGGTTTCCTCAAGCGCCGTCAGACGCGCGTCCCTGTCGCCGGTCATGCGTTTTACTCGTTCAGGAAGTGTTTGAGGTTCTCGATCCTGACCTTAGCGGTCTGCACCGCGCCGCCGTCCATGGCCTTGCGATACCAGTCGAAAGCTCTGGCTGCGTCGGGTTCCGCGTTCTTCTTTTCGATGCGCGCGAAATAGATCGGATCGTATGAACGTCCCATGGCGAGCGCCGCCTCCGGGTCGCCCGAGGTCACAGCCTTCTGGTAGAACTGCCGGGCCTGAAGGATGTCGCCTTCGCGCATGCGCTTGTTGCCCTCGCGGATAAGATCCTCGATCTCCGTAACAGAGGTTGCGCTTCGGGATATGGAGCGCTCCGGCTCGGGCTGCGGCTGAGGTGCGAGCGCCGCCTGCCTGATCGGCGCCGGGGCCGCGACCGCAACCGGCTTCTCCGGCTCGGAGACGGGCTCTGGCGCGGCCTGAGCGGAGAGAGCGGACGCAGCGGGCTGAGCAGGGGCAGCGACGGGAGCGCGGCGCGGTGCCGGCTGGGCCGAAACGGTTTGCGTGCTGAACGAGGGCGCCTTCGGCGCCTCGGGAGCCGCCGTGATCTCGGACATGGCCATGCTGCTTACCGTAGCCGCGAAGCGGTCGGCTTCCTGCGCGGCAGCGATCTTCGGCGCTCCGATGCGGACGGCGAATTCCTGGCGGTCGGACAGCGGCGTGCGTGCCTTTGCATCCACGAGTTCGACGGCAAGCGCGACGGTTTCCGGGGCGTTCTGCGGCAGATTGATGGTGAGACCGTTCAGGCGGTTCGGCGGCAACAGCCAGTTTCCACCCCCCGCGTCCACCCCTGCGTTGAGGCGCGCTCCGGAAGGCAGGCCGGTTATGCTGACGAGCGCCGGCTCGCGCAATCGTTCGGGCCTCACCGATATGGAGAGCGGCGACGGTTGCCCCGGTGTCACGGACGCGTCCGCGGCCGCTATGCGGGCCGGCTCCGCCGGTGCGCGCGTTTCCACGGCGCCTCCAGGCTGCTGGTCTTCGGTGTCGAATCGGATCCGGGGTCCATATCCCGGTTCGGGCGCGTCGGGCGCGCGCGCTGCTGTGGCGGTCTTTGCGAGTTGCGGTCCGTAGGCATTGATAACGAAAACCGCGAGCGATGCCGCGATGGCGATGCCGCCGACGAGACCGATAGCGGCCGCGCCGAGAACCCTGCTGCTGCTTTGTGCGGCGGCTGGCGGGGGCGGTGCGACGACACCGGCGGGAACGGGATATGACGGCGTACCGTGATAGAGCGAGCCCTGCGGGGGTGCCCATTGCGGAGCAACGGAAGGTTCAGGGTCTGGACGATAGGCTCTGGGTTCCGGCTTGTAGGCATCCGCGGCGGGGCGCGACGGCTTCGACGCCGCGCTGAATACCGTTTCAGCGGCCGGTCGAGATGCCTGTTTTTTCGCTCCATAATCGAAATAGCTGAGGATGACATCCTGCGGAGAAAGCGACCCCTCGGCTCCGGCTGTGGAAGACGCCTCTTCCGGCTTGCCTTCCGGCGCGGTCGCGCGGCCCGTGCCGGTGAAGCCGAAAGCCGGGCCGCCGGATTGGGCGAACGGCGCCGTCCCGCCATAGATGCTTTCGAGCGCTGACTGCACAGCGTCGGCGAGTTCGTCATGCTTCTCGGCGATTTCGAGATGGGTGCTCGGAAGGTCCGAGGCGGCCAAAGCGGCCGAAGCAAGCCCGATTTCGGAGAGCGACTGATATTCCTGCGCCGACTCGTCGGTCGCATGGTCCGTCGCGCTCGCGTGTGCCTCGATGTTCTCTGGCTCGTCAACCTTGGCCACGCGGCCTTCGAGGTCGTCCGTATGAACACCCCATCCCGCGAAAAAGGCCTCTTCGTGTTCGGGGAGGGCCGGTTCGGCTGCCGCCCGCTCGGCGAACCTGGGTGCGGGAGCGTCAGGTTCGACCGAAATTCCCGCCTGTTCGAGCCCCGTAACCACGCTGTCGGCGAAGTCGTCGATTCCGTCCCAGTCGGCAAGATCCGGCGGAAACTCGCCCGACCCTTCTTCCGTCTGAATTTGTGTCGAAGCTTCTGCGGTTTCGTTGACCGACCGATCGAGCGGCTGGGGCTCGATAGCAGCCTCAGCAGGTTCGTCGCGCTCTTTCAACGCGTCGTCCTTGGCGATCGCTTCGGCGACGGCAGCAAACGAATCGGGCGCCTCGGCTGCGGGCGCTGCTTCTTCTGCGGCCTTCGCCTCATCCGTCGAGGCGTCTGAAGGCGACGGAGCCTCAGCCTCTCCCTGCCCCTCGGCCGGGATCTCCAACGCATCGCCGAGCAGCGCGAAAACAGGCGGAGTGTCAACCGGCTTGATCGCCAACTCGGCCTCGTCTTCAGAGGCTGCGATGTCTGCGTCTTCGACCGTCTCGTTCGCCGACGGCACGCCCAACGCCTCAGTCACCGTCTCGTCATTCGTCTCGACGAGGGGCTCAAGCGTCTCGTGAGCCGTCTCGTTGCGCTCTTCGAGCTTGCCTGTTTCCGGCATGATCTGCTCCTGTCGGGATATCCCGCCTAAAAGTCCCGTTCGGGCCGCTCATCATTGCTGGCGCGGTGGCGTGGGTTGCGTGCCCTGTTGCTGATACCACCGAACAAACTGATTAAATAGCTCTTCTTCGTCCGCTCCACTGCCGCGCTGGCTCTCCACAAACTTCTGCAGCATCGTCTTCAACTGAGCCGCTGCTTGCGGAGAGGTCACCGTCTGCGCCTTCGCCGCCGCATTGGCGACAAGCCACCGTTCGGCTGGCTGGAAGCGCGTCCAGCCCTTGAGCGGCGCACGAATGTTGACCTCGCGCCACTTGGGATTGAACGTACCCCCCTTCAGCGTCTCGAAGTTCGTAAGGAACTTCTCGGCGAAGCGGGAAACATTGCGGAAGCGTTCCGACTGCGGATGCCAGTTGTGAACGAACAACACCGTCGAAACGCCGATTGTCGCTACGCTTTCGTTCGGCGCCACAAGTTCCGGATAGTCGTCCTTCGTAATAATGGCAGGAAGATAGCTTTGCTGCAGGTTCGACGAGTATTCCACATCAAGGAAATGAACGCGATCACGGTGGCTGATCCGGTCGAAGGCGCGCGATGGCTTGCCGCTGACCGACACCAGCGCGTCGATTTCGCCCTTCTTCAACTTCTCGATTGCATCTTCATGCTCAAGATAGAGCACATCGGGACGAATGCCCGCCGCTTCAAACACCGCCTCGGCGGTAATCGCGCTGCCGCTTTCGCGGGGGCCGAAGCTGACCCGGCGCTCGTTCAAGTCCTGAAGGCAGGTGAATTGCATACGCGCGAGAACGTGAAACTCCTCGGAATGGAGCTTTGCCACGTAGAGCATGCGCGTCTGGACATTCGGCTGCCTTCCCGTCTTCAGGAAGTACGACAGCACGTCCGACTGGACGATGGCGGCATCGATCGCGCGAAGCGAGAGCAAATCGCTGATATTCTGTACAGAACTTTTCCCGGCAATCGGAATGATGCGCAGATCGGCGTCGCTGTCGAGGAGGCGCGCAAGGTCGCTTGCCATCCTGATCCCCGTGCTCTCCACATCGCCTGTCACGATGCCGACTGCGCCAGCCGAGCCCGATTTCTGAGGTTGGGGCGCGGCGGCAGCCTGCGGAGGGGGAGTATTAGGGCGCGCCGGAGCCTGCGCCAGAACGGTGCCGCTCTCAAAAAACAAGATGAGAAGGCTTGTCGCTAGAAGCCTGAGCACCATCCCTGATCCTCTTGTACGTGATGATCGCCCATCAAAACCTGACGGCCTTGAAGGACAACCTGAACGGGAACAACTATGATCTGCCAGCGGCATGAAAATCGACCGCTCCACCTTCATGATGACTGAGTGAGAAAAGCGGCGAAACTGTGCCATAATGCTGGCGGTTTGCCCTGCCTGGGCGCAGGAGTATCGCGCTTTGGCGCGGTATTGCAAGGAGACTTCGCTTGCGATTAACAGATAGCGGCAGGTTTGCCGCGAGCGTGCCCGACGGGCTGCGCGTTTATGCCGTTGGGGATATTCACGGCCGCCTCGACCTCCTCGAAATCATGCTCGATCTCGTCGATGCCGACCAGCGCGAGCGCGGCATGCTGCCCGCTTTGATCGTGTTTCTCGGCGATTATGTGGATCGCGGCCCGTCTTCAAAAGAGGTCGTGGACGCGATGCTCGGCGATCTGGGTGCGGATCTTTCGCCCGTTTTCGTCAAGGGCAATCACGAGGCCCTGCTGATGTCCTTTCTGTACGATGCCACGCCGGACAATTTCTGGCTCAAGAACGGAGGCGATGCAGCGCTCCTTTCCTATGGCATCGATCCCGATCTGGTGAAATTTGCGACTCTCGGCACACCGACCGGCCTTCAGGAAGCCTCCCTCCGCTTTCGCGAGGCGCTGCCGGCGAGCCACCTTCGCTTCTATCGCAACCTGAAGCCATGCTTTCGGGTTGGCGGGTATTTCTTCGTGCACGGAGGCGTGCGCCCCGGGGTGCCGCTCGACATGCAGCGCGAGGAAGACATGCTCTGGATTCGAGATCCGTTTCTCACCTCGGACGCGGATTTCGGCGCCGTTGTCGTGCACGGGCACACGCCGGCTCGCGAGCCGCAGCTTTTGCCGAACCGCATAGGAGTGGACACCTACGCGTTCAAGTCCAACAGACTTACGGCCGTCGGCCTTGAAGGAACGGAGCGCTGGATCCTGTCCACAGCGAGTTGAGCCTCGGCGAAAGAGTGCGCATCGCTCCGCGCGCATGTCCGCCTCGGATTTGAGCCTAAAGGCGCGTTCCGCTCCCCATCTTGCCGTGCGTCCTGTCGGAAAACCGCTTCCCATTTTGCGGGAGGTTCCGGAGCGGCAGTTCGCCACCCTAATCCTTCGCTTCGGCCGGTTCTTCCGAAGCCGCTCGCATGCGTTCCACCAGAGTCCTGCCGCCTGGCTTGTCCGAAGACCGGAAATGAGGGCCGACGAACTCGATATCCTCCGTTTCCGGGGGGTCGGAGTCCTCGCGCCTCGTCGCGCGAACGACGCCATTGACAGCGGTGACCGCTGCAAGCGTCAGCGCCGCGTCGTCGAACTCGATCCCCGATAGACCCTTGCTGTGCTTTCGCTCTTCCGCATTTCCAGAAGTGGCATCCGAACCTTGACCGCCGGTGGGTGGCTGCGCGGACGCCTCCGCTTTTTCGTGTTCGCTGGAAATCTCCGGGCGGTCGGCATGCATGACCGCCTCGCCTTTCGGCCCGTCCGCCACGGTCACTTCCCTGACGAGCGACGGGCGCGGGGCCGTTTCGACGGCCTGGGGGGACGCCGAAGCTTCGCCGGGAGCGTCCCGCTCATCGTGTCCGGACGGCGAGACCGTCTGAGGCAGTCCCGAGCCATTCAGAGCGGGATGATCCAAACCATTCGCAACGGGGTGGGCCGCAGCGCTTTCGTCGGCCTCCGACCCAACCGGGGCAGCCGGCGTCTTCGCAGGGGGCGCAGCGATGGAGGCAACAGACGGCGCCACACCGTTCGACGCCTCGCCGTTGAGCCGCAACCGCGCCGTGAGCGAGGCGGGCTGTCCCTGCGGTAATGGCTTCGGCCTGGCGTGAGCGCCATGACGGCGCGGTTCCGACATGATGGCAGCGCGCCGGACCTGCAACTCAGGTTGCGTCGCCTGCGGAGCGGGGCGCGGTTGCGCGGAAATCATGATCAGCTCGGCGAGCTTCTGCAATTCGCCCTTGATGACACCGACCTGCTGAGCGTCGCGGTCCTGAAGCTGAGAAAGCTGCTGGCGAAGCTTCGAGAGTTCGAGATTGAGGCGGTCGTATTCCGCCTTGTAGTCTTCGAGCGTCCATTGAGAGGCTCGCCGGAGCCTGCGCCCGCCCTTGTCGGCGCCGCTGCTCCGTTCGAGCACCTCGCGCAGGCGGCTCAACTCCTCCTGATAGGAGGCGGCCTCGCGTTTCGCGGCGTCGAGTTCCTCCTCGCGGCGCACGAGCCGGTTGGTCACATCCTGAAGCTCGTAACCGCGCTCCTGCAACTCGATCTTGGCGCGCGTGATTTCTCCATCCAGCTCGGGGAACCGCTTCGTGATCTGCTGTTCGAGAACCGCCGCCGCGTTCCGGCGTTCGGAAAGCTGGAGATCTATTTCGGCGATGCGATCCTTGAGTCCCGCGATCTCCATCTGCAACCGGCTATTGTCAACGAGCTGGTTCGCGGCCTTCTGCTTCGCGCTGGCGAGCGCGGTTTCGAGGCGGCGCATGCGGACGGCATAGGACGCGCGCAACTGATCCTGCGCGGCTTCGATCTCCGAAAGGGTGAGCGGAAGCGAGCTTTCGAGCTTCTTGCGCGACAGGCGCGCCGCACGGGACCAAAGCGACGGCGCAAGCAAAACCCCGATCAGACTCGCGATAAGAAATCCCAGCGCGATCAGCATGACTGCCTGGATCATGAAACTGGGCTCCCCTCCTTGCAGCCTGCAACGGCGCGAGGCGACGAACGAGGCGCTGCTCGCTACCTTGCCCCCTACCCGCCGTTATCCCGCGCGGAATACTGCAAAAACCTCAAGACCGGGCGTCGTTCCTCCAGATCACGAGGCTAGAACGGGTTCCAGGTCGGCGATGGCGTATATTTGAGATAACCGACATTGGCCCCCAAACGCAACCCCACGCCGGCGCGAATGGGCGCGAGAATGACATCGTCGTGTTGCTGAAACGTTATGCCGACACCGCCGACGAGATAGGCCGAGCCGTCCACGCCGGCGAAGCGCTCGAAGATTTGCGCTGGATATGTAAGGTTGTAGACAAGGGTTAGCGTTTTCGAGCCCGCCGCGCCGAAGTCGTAGCCGATGGACGGACCCTGCCAGTAGACTTTCTGGGTCGGGTACATTTTTGTGTGAAGCGTGCCTTCCCCGTAACGAAGGCCGGCAACGATCGCCCCGCCTGCGTCCTCTCCGAGGATATAGCCGGTTGGCCGGCCATAACGCTGGAACGCATGCTCGACGACTTTCGCCAGTCCTTCCGAGACGCCGCCGAAGAAGCGATGTCCGGCGTCAAGGATTTCGCCCGATGAATAGGTGGCGCGCTCGCTAGGCGGCGGGCCGCCGGGACCGTCAACCCGCTCGCCCCATTGAGCGGTCGGCTGCTGTGGCGGCGCGCTGTAAGGCTGGCCATAGCCCGGATTGTCGTTCGATGGAGGGACATAGGAATTCTGGGCCGTGTAGGCGCTGCCCTGAGCAGGAGCCGCCGAGCCGCCGCCCTGCCCCCCATACGCGCCGCCCTGCTGGATCGATGCGTTGGGCTGCGCTTGTGTCGCCGTTGTCTGCTGCTGGGACTGCGGCGGACGCAGCGAGCGGGGCGGTTCGCCCTGATATTGTTGCGGCGGAAGGTAGTCTTGAGCCTCGGCGCGGATCGCATGAGCGACCGCAAGCCCGAGAAGGGCCACGGTAGCGTAAGCGAGAAGGGAAATCCTGCGGTGGCGCGTCATGATGAAATCCGGTTGCATCGCCTGCGAACCCGCTGGCGGTCTCTATCGGCAGCGCTCACCCGCAGAGCCGGAGCGTCACAAAGCCCGGCGCAACCGAAGGAAAGCGCGAAAGGCAGAATCGCCCTTACGCAGCACATCTTCGCTGGTGTCGCGTTTTTGAGGCCGAATTTTGGCTCCGGGCGCCGGATCGGTCCGCGTCCGAAGGAATTTGCGGATAAGGCGAAGGCGAGAAGCTCCGACGTATCCGGCACCGCGCCGTTTCGGAACGTCGAACGCTTCGGCGTGGGCCTATGCCCCCTGAAGCATCGCCTCGGCTTCGTCGCGTCGCCGCCAGACGACAAAAGAGGGATTGGCAAAATTCCGGTCGATCTTGCCATAATCGAGCGATTCGCCGGTTTCGGTCAGGACGCATCCGCCAGCCGCGTTCACAAGAGCATGGCCTGCCGCGATGTCCCATTCGGATGTCGGCGCGAAGCGGGGGTAGACGTCGGCATCTCCGCGCGCGACGACCCCGAACTTGAGCGAAGAGCCCATGCGCAGGCAACGCGGGTCGCCGATGCGCCGGAGAAAACTTTCCGTCGCGGGCGTTTGATTCGAACGGCTGACGATGGCCGTAAAGCCGCGCGAGTGCACCCGCTCGCCGGAGATCGGCTGGAATTCGTAAGCGGGGCGCGGCTCGGGATTATGGTCGGGCACGAGCTTCAAGCGCACCGCGCTGTCAGTCCCGAGCGTCACGTAGCAATCCGAAAAGGCCGGAGCGTAGACGAGGCCGAAAACGGGCGCGCGGTTCTCTACCAGTGCGATATTGACCGTGAACTCGCCGTTGGCGCGAATGAATTCTTTCGTACCGTCAACCGGATCGATGAGAAAGAAGCGATCTGCGATCTTCGGTGCAGCGCCGCACGAGAGCGCTTCTTCCGCGACCACCGGAATATCCCCGGCCAGCCTCGAAAGAGCCTTGAGGATTATATGTTCGCAGGCGACATCGGCGTCCGTGACGGGAGAGCGGTCGGCCTTGTAGCGAACCTCGGGACTCGCCTTATAGATGTCCATGATGACGGCGCCCGCCCGCTGTGCAAGAGGGAGCGCCCATAGTCCGAGTTCACGTATGTCGGACGCGTCGAAGCTCACGGTGTATCTTTCGTGATGAAGGGGAAGCAAGAGACTCGCCCCGCGTTATCGTAACTTTGTGCCGTATGGCGCATTTTTTTAGTATGAGAGGTTGAAGGACAAGGCCAAATCATGGTGCCTGTACGGCAGCGCCATGGCGGCTCTTGCCACAAGTGCGAGTGCGAATGCAACCTGCGTGCTTTCCGCTGGAGGAATGAATCGTGACCGACTCGAGACTCGAAGACACCGCCCTTGCCGCGCTGATATCGAGCAAGATATGCCACGACCTCGCAGGCCAGATCGGCGCGATCAACAACGGGCTCGAACTCCTCGAAGAGGAAAACGACGAGGATACGCGTTTCTACGCCCTGGAGTTGATCCAGAACAGCGCGAAGGCGGCATGGGCTCAGCTCGATTTCAATCGCCTCGCGTTCGGCGTCTCGTCGAGCCTCGGCGCGTTGGTGCCTGTCGCGCATATCGAACAGGTCGCGAGACGCTATCTCGAAAACGGCAAGCGCCGCCTCCATTGGCAGGCGAACGTTCCCGAGATCGAGAAGGAACATGCGCGGCTGCTGATGGCGTTGCTCGGCGTTTCGATCAACGCGCTGCCGGCCGGCGGCGACTATTATGTGGGCCTATCGGCGTCCAAGACGAAGGCCGGGCGCAGCCGCTTCAAGCTGATCATCCTGTGCCGGGGCCGCGCGGCGCGCGTGCCGGAAGGTGTCGCCGAGATATTCGCGGGAGACACCACGCGCACCATCGACAATCGCCTCGTCATCGCCTATTACGCCACGCGGCTCGCGACGGAAGCTTCGCTCAAGCTTTCAGCGCTGAAGGAAGGCGAGGATATTCTTTTCACGCTCGAACCACGCTAAGAGCGATTTGATGGAATCAAAGTGCGCGCTCGATCTTTGCCGCGCGTCTTATCGGAGAGCCGCTTCGAGCTTCCACTTCTTGGCTATTCAAACTCAGGCTTCCGTCGCCGCACGATGAGGCGCGACAGGCTCTTCAGGCGTTTGCGGTGGGTCGCCAAGGTGCGCGCCAAGCTTCCCGCACGCCGACAAATTCAACGCGACGCGATCAAATTTACGTCAAGGGATTCACGCGGGGGGTTGCGGGTCCCCCCAGCGAGATGAACGTCGCGGGAGCTACGCGGCGGCCTGCTCTTCCTTCGGGTCGCGAAGCACATAGCCGCGGCCCCATACGGTTTCGATGTAGTGCTGGCCCGTGTTCGCCGTCGCGAGCTTCTTGCGAAGCTTGCAGATGAAGACGTCGATGATCTTCAGCTCTGGCTCGTCGATGCCGCCATAGAGGTGATTGAGGAACATCTCTTTCGTGAGCGTCGTCCCCTTGCGGAGCGACAGAAGCTCAAGCATCTGATATTCCTTGCTCGTAAGGTGCACGCGAGCGCCATCGACTTCAACCGTCTTCGTGTCGAGATTCACGATGAGGCTTCCGGTCTGGATGACAGACTGTGCGTGGCCCTTCGAACGGCGCACGATGGCATGAATGCGCGCGACGAGTTCGTCCTTGTGGAACGGCTTCGTCAGATAGTCGTCGGCGCCGAATCCGAGGCCGCGAACCTTGTCGTCCACACCGCCCGAACCCGAGAGGATCAGGATCGGCGTCTTGATCTTGCTGACGCGCAGCGCGCGCAAGACCTCGTAGCCGCTGATATCGGGCAGACCCAGATCAAGTAAAATTATATCATAATCGTAGATTTTTCCGAGGTCGACGCCTTCCTCTCCAAGATCTGTTTGGAAGACGTTGAAACCCTCGGACAGCAGCATGAGCTCAATGCTCTGAGCCGTTGCGCTGTCGTCTTCGATGAGAAGCACCCGCATAAGGAATCCCTCGCTAGCAACACGTGTATACCGCAATGACGCGAGACTCAAGGTCTTTTCCGCGCCGTGAAGCTTAACTTCAGAACCGACATTAACGCATGAAAGGTTAAGAAAACTTAAGCTTACTACGCAGACGAGTGTCCCACGCATCATTTCGCGCGCAGGCTTAAGGATATGACCGAGATCGTGAATAAATCGGAAACTTGCCGGCAGAAACGCTGCCTGAGGTTGTGCCCTCGCCTCGTCGCAAATAAAAGTGCCCCCAACGACGAATCGACGACACCCATAATGTGACGCAATTCGCCACGTGATCCAACCGCCAATTCCTTTAGGAATTACTAAGCCGAACGCTGTTGCAAACAGGCGACGTTTCACGCTTGGTTAATGGTTTTGCGGGAAACTGGCCTGGAACTGGAAGTTAAAGCCCATCGAGTGAAGCGTAACCGGAGTCGGGGCCTCGTACGAGTATGATGGAAACAGTTAATTCCAATCAAATCCAGCGGTTCGAGTACGAGGAGAAGCGACAGCAGGTCAGCGACCTGGAGTTGATGATCGCGGACTTCGCACGCATGGCGAACGATCTTGAGCAGCAGATCAAGATCGAGCAACAGACGTCTGGGATTTCAGACGTGAATCACTTCGCCTACCCAACTTTCGCGCGTGCAGCCATGACGCGGCGCGACAATCTCCGGTCTTCCATCGCCGAGCTTGAAAAACGCCTCGACCGCGCGCGGCAGGAGGCGCTCGACGCGTTCGAGCAGTTGAAGCTGTCGGAAGCGGCGGGCGATCTTGAAGCCCAGCGGCAGGTAAAGCCCAGCACGCGACGCAAGCCGCTGAAGCATCTGGGAAGCCACGCCAGCAGCAGCCGCTAGGCGTCATCGGCCCGTCGGACGAACAGGGCCGAGCAGATATTTCGAAAAGCGGTTCGCCAGCGCGACGAGCTTGGCATCGCTCAGAAGTCTGACGCGATCCCCTTCTTTTCCCAGTCGCCGAAGCGCGTCGGTTCGAGGCCGCCCTTGCGCGAGCCGATCTCTCGCGGCAACTGCACTTCGCCCGCCGCCAGTCTGCGCGCCTCCGCTTCGGCCAGCGCACGTTTCGCCGCCTCTTTGCGGCGCCGTTCGATTTCGGCCTCGTCGGGCTCGATCTTGTCTGTGTTTTCAGCTGTCATGAGGGAAGAATGCGCAACCTGGCGCGCGACCGCAAGCCCTTCCGGCTCGTTCATGCGCCGACCATCGAACAGAGCGCCCACATCCTCAATCCATCGCGAGGATTGTGTTTCTGACTTGCGGGTAGACCTGGCTTTCCCAGCGTCGCCCGCTGAAGACACCGTAATGACCTACGCCCGCCTGGAGATGATGGCGCTTCATGTGCGGGCGCAGGCCGGTACAGAGATCGTGCGCGGCGGCAGTCTGGCCGATGGCACAGATGTCGTCGCGCTCGCCTTCCACGGTAAGAAGCATCGTCCGCCGAATGGCGCGAGGGTCGACTTTTTCGCCGCGCCACGTGAGTTCGCCCTTCGCGAGGCGCGCTTCCTGAAACACCCAGGCCACCGTTTCGAGGTAGAACTCGGCCGTAAGATCGAGCACGGCGAAATATTCATCGTAGAACGTCTTGATCGACTGCGCCTTCTCGATTTCGCCTTCCGCGAGATGCTTGAACAGATCGAGATGTGCTTTCCGGTGCCGCTCCATGTTCATCGACATGAACGCGGTGAGTTGCACGAAGCCCGGATAGACGCGCCGCCCCGCTCCCGGGTGCGGGAGAGGCACGCGCGAAATGAGCTTGCTTTCGAACCAGGAGATCGGCTTTTCCGTTGCGAGTTCGTTCACTTTGGTGGGATTGATGCGGGTGTCGATGGGCCCCGCCATCAGCGTCATGCTGCGCGGCTTCGCCGGATCGCCCGATTGCGCCATGATCGCCACGGCGGCGAGCACCTGCACGCAAGGCTGGCACACGGCGACCACGTGCCCGCCGGGGCCGATGACGCGCAACCACTGGATCAGGTGGTCTATGTAGTCCTCGAAGCCGAACCGTCCCGCCGACAAGGGTATGTCGCGTGCATTGTGCCAGTCCGTGATGCACACATCGTGATCCTGAAGCAGCGTCTCGACCGTGTTCCTGAGGAGCGTCGCGAAATGCCCTGACAGCGGCGCGACCACAAGCACGCGCGGCTGGGCAACGTCGATATCCTTCCTGAAGCGCAGCAGCGTGCCGAACGGCGTTTTGGCCAGCGGCTCCTCGGTCACGGCCACGTCGCGGTTGTCGACGCGGACGCTCTTGATGCCGTAAGGCGGCCGCGTGTGGGTGAGCGTGGAGCGCGAGATCAATTCGCACGCCGCCGCATAGTGCCGGATTGTCCCGCCATTGCCGTTCAACTGTGCGGCGAAAGGAGCAATCGCGTTGAGCCCGAACCGCGCAAAACTGCGCGCGGGAGCCGTCGCATTCGTGTAGAATTGATAGGCCTGATACAGCATTTCTGACCTGGCGCAGGAATTACGGGCAACACAGACGCCCAAATGGCGATGCAAGGTTCGAACCACAAGCAAGGGTTATGGTCCATGGCGGAGGCGCAGCTTACAATTAGCAACAAGAACTACTCCTCCTGGTCGCTCCGGGGCTGGCTCCTCTGCAAGCTCGCCGGTCTCGATTTCGAGGAAGTGGCCGTGCCGATCGATGATCCATCGATGAGGGCCGAACTTCTGCTGCTTTCGCCGTCTTTTCTCGTGCCGTGCCTGTCGCATGACGGCGCCAAGATCTGGGACACGCTTTCCATTGCGGAATATCTCGCGGAGCTTAAGCCGAACTCGCCAATTCTTCCCAAGGATGTGAAGAAGCGCGCGCATTGCCGCTCCGTCGCGGGCGAGATGCATTCCGGCTTCTACAATCTGCGCTCGGCGCTGCCGATGAACCTCAAGGCGCATTATCCCGGCTTCAAGGTGTTCCACGGCGCGCAGGCCGACATCGACCGCGTCGTCGCGATCTGGCGCGAATGCCTCGCGGCCTATGGCGGCCCGTATCTGTTCGGGGAGCTTTCGCTTGCGGATGCGATGTATGCGCCGGTCGCAACGCGCTTCCTGACCTATGACGTCAAGCTCGATTCCGTGTCGGCGGATTACTGCCGCTCGATCATGGTCTGGCCCGCGATGGAGGAATGGGTTGCCGCGGCGAAGGCGGAGCCGGAAGACTTCGAGGAACTCGACGTCGAGTTTT
>NZ_JASGFR010000007.1:0-118007 GCF_047605405.1 Rhodomicrobium sp.
GAGCCGGATCGATCGGGTTGGTTCAACCCGATCGATGAAGCCGTCTCTGAACTGCAAGAGAGACCGTTACCCGATCTGATTGCGATCCAATCAGATCGGGCAGGACTCAAGACCGGCTGATTGGAAATCGGGCTCGCTTTCCGCGCGCACCGGGAAGTGCCTTGCGCTTGTCAATTCTGGATGCGGGCCAGCCCCGCCGGAGTCCGCCGTCAGAAAGCGCCGAACGACTTCAGGCTGAGATGGCCGTCGCGGCCAAGGATGATGTGGTCGTGTACCGTGACGCCGAGCTTCTGGCCGACCTCGGCGATTTCCCTTGTCATGTCGATATCGGCGCGGGATGGCGTCGGATCGCCCGACGGGTGATTGTGCGCGAGGATGATGGCGGAAGCCGACAGTTCGAGCGCGCGCTTCACCACCTCGCGCGTGTAAACGGACGTATGGTCGACAGTGCCGCGTGACTGCACCTCGTCCGCGATCAGCTTGTTGCGCCGGTCGAGAAACAGGATGCGGAACTGCTCGCGATCCTCGAACGCCATCGCCGAGCGGAGATAATCGAGAACCGTCGACATCGAAGCCAGTATCGGCCGCTTTTTCACCTCTCCCTGCGCCGTGCGCAGCGCTGCCGCCTGCACGATACGGAACTCGGTGACGACGGCCTCGGTCACGCCTTCGACTTCGAGCAATCGGTCGCGGGGAGCATTTATCACCTCCCCGAACGAGCCGAACCGCGCGAGGAGTTGCTTTGCAAGCGGCTTCACGTCCCGCCGCGCAATGGCGCGAAAGAGCACCAGTTCCAGAAGTTCGTAATCCGGCAGCGACGCGGCCCCACCCTCAAGGAAACGCTTCCGCAGACGGTCGCGATGGCCCCAGTAATGCGGCGTGGGGCGCGGGGGTTGAGGCGGCGGAACACTCGCATCCGCTTCAAGGGTCAGGAGTTCGAAAAGCGGGCTTTCTTCGAAACAGTTCGCCATGGCTACGCACAACACCACGCAAAAGCGGAAACTTAGTTTCAACAGCAAGAATAAACATCAGATTTTATGAAAAGAAAAGCGGCATTTAGGCTGACCCGCGCCTTCATGCGCTCGTTCCTCGACTTGTGGCTGGCCAAATACAACGAGCGTCGTTGGAGAAGCGAGGCGCGAGGGGCCTCGCTGCCCGCCCCAGCGGGTCAGGCTCCAGAATATGAGACCCCAGCGTGTCAGGCTCTGATGAGCTTCGGAGCCGGCGCCTTCTTCGACGGGCGATGCTTGAGGAACAGCGGCACGACATCCTCAGCCTTTTCAACCACGATATAGCGCGTGTCGAGGCCGGGCCGGATGAACAGCTGTTCGCGCATCCGGTCGAACAGGGCCAGCAGCAGATCCCAGTAGCCCGCCGTGTTCACGATGAACACGGGCTTGTCATGATGGCCGAGCTGCGTCCAGGTGAGCTGTTCGACGAGTTCTTCCAGCGTGCCGACGCCGCCGGGCAGGGCGACGAACCCGTCGGACAGGTTGAACATGAGCATCTTGCGCTCGTGAAAGCCGTTGGTGACGTAGCGCTCGCTGATCGTTTCGAGCGCGTTCTCGATTTGAAGGAGCGAGGCCGGAATGATGCCGGTGACGTGGCCGCCATTGTCGATGACAGTCTGGGCGACCGTGCCCATCATCCCGTTTCCGCCGCCGCCATACACAAGGCCGATCCCCGCCTCGGCCATCGTGCGGCCAAGCGTTTTCGCCGCATCGAGAAAGCGCGGATCGCGCCCGGAGCCGGAGCCGCAATAAACACACAAACGCTTCATTTTCACTGCCTTCATACCGCCGCCACCACATCCTGAGCGTGTCTTTTCATGAGCTTACCAGCCCGGAACTTGCCCGCCGCTTAAAGCTGCGGGCCTCGCCCCCGAACGGGAATCCGCCTATATGGAGAGAAGACGCCGCCGCAGCCATACACCCGCCGAACCCCGAAGTTCCGGCTTCTCCGTCAACGAGGCCTTTTTTGCATCACCACGCATCGCGATCCGTCCCGCCTGAAAAACACGGCAAGACCGACCATAAAGCCATCATTCGCTACCTTCTGCCGTTCGCGTGGCCGAAGGGGCGCGCCGATCTGAAGGTCAAGCTTGTGCTGGCTGCGCTGGCGCTCGTGGCGGCCAAGGTCGTGACTGTCCTCATGCCCGTCACCTACAAATATGCAGTCGACGCGCTGACGGCCATGCCGAAGTCGGACGGCGCGCAAGCGGCGTGGGCGATCGCAGCGGTGCCGCTTTTCATGACGCTCGCCTATGCGGGCGCGCGCGTTTCGATGACCGGGTTTCAGCAGCTTCGCGACATGCTGTTCGCGCCCATCGAGCAGAACGCGACACGCGCGCTGACGACGAGCGCCTTCCGCCATGTGCACGACCTGTCGCTTCGCTTCCATCTCGACCGGAAAACGGGCGGCCTCACGCGCGTTTTCGACCGCGGCAAGATCGCGGTCGACCTCATCATTCGCATGGGCATTCTGAACCTCGTGCCCACGATCCTGGAAGTGCTGTTCGTGTGCGTGCTCTTCGGCTGGTATTTCGGCTGGCCCTTTGTTGCCATCGTGCTGGCGATGATCGCACTCTATACGTGGTACAGCATCGCGGTCAGCGAGAAGCGCATCGCGATCCGCCGCGAATATATCGAGGCCGATACCGACGCCACGACCAAGGCCGTCGACAGTCTCCTCAATTACGAGACGGTGAAATATTTCGGCAACGAGCGCTGGGAGGCGGACCGCTTCGACCGCTCGATGCGGCGCTATGAGCGGGCCAGCATCAGGACGGCGACCTCGCTCGCCGCGCTGAACTTTGGACAGACCGTCATCTTCACGGCGGGTCTGGCGGTCGCGATGGCGCTTTCGGCGCACGGCGTTGCCACGGGCGCGATGACGGTGGGCGATTTCGTGCTCATCAACGCGGTCTTCATCCAGCTTTACCAGCCGCTCAACCTGATGGGCGTCATCTATCGCGAGATCAAGCAAGCCTTCGTGGATATCGAAGCCCTTTTCGAACTCATCGGCGAGAAGCCGGAGGTGAAGGACAAGCCGGGCGCAAAGCCGCTCATCGCGGGCGCGGGCGCGATCCGCTTCGAAAACGTCGCATTCAGCTATGACGGCGTCCGCCCGATCCTGCGGGGCGTCGATTTCGAGGTGCCGCCCGGGCACATGGTGGCGCTCGTCGGGCCGTCCGGCGCGGGCAAGTCGACGATTTCGCGGCTGCTCTACCGCTTCTACGACGTGAAGACGGGGCGCATCACCATCGACGGGCAGGATGTGCGCGACGTCACACAGGACTCATTGCGCGCCGCGATCGGCATCGTTCCTCAGGACACCGTGCTCTTCAACGACACCATCGAGTACAACATCCGTTATGGCCGCGTCGACGCGACGGACGCCGAAGTGCGAGAGGCCGCGCGCATGGCGCAGATCGACGGCTTCATCAAGCAGCTTCCGCAAGGCTACAAGTCGATGGTCGGCGAGCGCGGGCTGAAGCTGTCCGGCGGCGAGAAGCAGCGCGTCGCCATCGCGCGCACGATCCTCAAGGGGCCGCCGATCCTCATTCTCGACGAGGCGACATCCGCGCTCGACAGCTTCACGGAAAAGGAAATCCAGTCGGCGCTCGACAGCGTTGCGAAAGGCCGAACCACGCTCGTCATCGCGCACCGGCTTTCGACGGTCGTCGGGGCGGATACGATCCTCGTGCTGGACAAGGGCCGCATCGTCGAGCGTGGAACGCACGCCTCGCTGCTTGAAGCGAGGGGGCTTTATGCCGCCCTCTGGATGCGTCAGCAGGAAGCGGAGGAGGCGCGGAGGAAGCTCGCGGAGATGGTTAACGAAGAGGCGCTCCCGCCCGTGGAGCCGAACGCGAGCAATGCGGCACTCCCTGCCCACACGCTTGAGATGTAATCCCGCAGAAGCTGTGACCTTGAAGAAACAGCCGGAAATAAGGGCGTTACTTCAAGGACTTGAGGTACGTACCGCTCTGCTTTTCCACAAGCTGTTCACGCTTCGGCTGTGCCCGGCAGAAGCACACGCTTGCGTTGCGATTCCGTTAATGCCACAGCTTTTTCAGTAACGTGTAAAGCTTCTCTGTGGCAACGTAAGCGGGAAAGTTATGTCAGTTGTAAAGTCAGTTGGTGGGGCCGCTCTCGGTTTGATGCTCGCGACCCAAACGGCCCATGCGGCCGATCCGTATTATGGCGGAGGCTATGGCGGATACAAGGATCCCTATCCCCCTCAGCCCGTCTTACCCATCCCACTCTGGCAGGGTTTCTATATCGGTGGCAATATCGGCGGCGCCTGGTCCTCGATCGACACTGCCAGCAACGTCGTCTTCATCAACGGCACATCGTCTGTCCTGTCTGACCGAACCGTGGACGGGTCCGGTTTTCTGGGCGGCCTTCAGCTCGGCTACAACATCCCGATCGGCAATTTTCTCTGGGGCATCGAGGGCGACATCGGTGGCCTCGGCAATGACGCGAGCAAGAGTTTCGCAATCAATACGGTGCCGGCGAGCGTTCTGTCGGTGTCATCGGATGGCGGCTGGTATGGCGACGTCACGGTGCGAGGCGGCTTCCTCTACGGCGCCGCGCTGATCTATCTCAAGGGCGGGTTTGCCTTTTACACGGGCGAAACCAATGTGTCGCTCGTGACGGATGGCATCGCCGCGCTGCGCCAGTCGAGCGGCACGTTCACCGGATGGACGCTCGGCGGCGGCCTCGAATATCAGGTAAGTCCGCGCTGGTCCATCAAGGCGGAGTATCTTTACTTCGACTTTGGAGACAGCACATTCAACTTCGATAACAATCAGTTCCACAACGACATGTCGGTCAGCACATTCAAGATCGGCTTCAATGTCTTCCTGAACGGCGTCGGGCCGCTCTATTAGGGCGTCCGATCTACGGCATTGCTGCGGTAGAAACCGAGGCGGTTGTGCGGCCGGCGCAGCCGCCTTTCGCCGGGCCGGCTGGGCCGGACAGCGCCGGTATCTACCGCGGCGAAGTCGACTGGCCGGGCCCCTCGCCGTCGCGTCCGGCAGGTGCGGTGCGGATAAGGCAAAACGCTGTCGCAGCGGCAAGCCCGATCGAGGCGGAGACGGCGAAGGTGCCGGCGCCCAGCCATTCCATGAGCAGACCGAAAAGCAGAGGCGAAGCGGCCTGCGCCATTCTCGACGGTACGCCGAGGATGCCGAGCCGGTAGCCGTAGTTTTCGGAACCATAGAGCGCGAGCGGCACGGTTCCCCTCGCGATGGTGAGAATGCCGTTCCCCGCGCCGTGGAGAATGGCGAACATCGCGATGCCAGGCAGGCCGAAAAACAGAAGCGCCACCCCGAGCGGATGCAACCCGGCCGACAGCCTCGCGGAGGTGAGAGGATGAGCGCGCTTGAACAAGGTCGCCTCGGCTATGCGCGCACCAACCTGCGCGGGCCCGATCAGCATCCCGGCGGCGATGGCCTGCGTGCCCGTCGCCCCGAGATCCTGCAACAGGCGCGGGAGGTGAGCGGCCATTCCCGTGGAAATGGTCCAGCCCGCTGCAAAGGCAAAGCCGAGCAGGATCATCGTCCGGTCTATTTCGATCTTCGGCGCCGGATCGGCCTGCGCGACCCGGTCACCCCTTTCGGCGCGCGGAAGCATCGCGTTGAGCGGCACGCCGATGAACAAATGCGCGACCGCCCATATCACGCAGGTTTCGCGCCACCCCACGGCAGCAAGGCCCCAGGCGGTCAACGGCCATCCGACCGTGCTGGCGAGACCGCCCATGAGGGTTACGCCGGTGATCGCAGACCGGGCCGTCGCTCCGTAGATGCGCGCAAGTGTCGCGAAAGCGGCGTCGTAGAGGCCGAAGCCCATTCCCGCCCCCATGAACGCCCATGCGAGCCACACCCAAACCCAATCCGAGGCACCCGCCATGAGGAAAAGTCCGGCGGCAAAGAACGCGTTCGACAGCATGAGCACCGCGCGGCCGCCGAACCGGTCGATGGTGCGTCCGACTTTCGGACCCGTAAGAGCGGAAATCAGCAGCGAGAACGAAAAGGCGGCGAATATGCCGTTTACCGACATTCCCGTGCTCGCAGCGATAGGCTCGGCGAGGATCGCCAGCAAATAATAACTCGATGCCCAGGCCAGCGTCTGCGTTGCGCCGAGCGCGAGTATCACGCCGAGACGGGAGGAGGCGTTCAACACGCGCGCTCGTTCGGGGAGGTTTCGATCACGATGAGAGGTCCGTCTCGTTTCGCCGGTTGGGCCGAGGGATTGCAGGACCACGCCACATTCGCGGGGAGCCGATGCGACGTCAAGCGCGCCGGTGAAGACTTGTTTTCAACCGTCCATGGAGTGCAGCAGCCGATCCGTCTTGATTTTGGCGTCCCGAGCGGCCATTCTCCGGCACATTCACAGATCGCTGCGTTTCTCTTCGTAATCTCAAGACGCACATCCGGCTTAGATGGCGTTTTGAAAGCGCAGCGGCATTTCATTGGCAGGAGTTATGTCGAAAGAAGAACTACTGGAATTTCCTGGTATCATAAGCGAACTTCTCCCCAATGCGACGTTCCGGGTGAAGCTCGACAACGGCCACGAAATCATAGCGCACACCGCCGGACGCATGCGGAAGAACCGCATCCGTGTGCTTGCCGGGGACAAGGTTTTGGTCGAGATGACGCCCTATGATCTTACCAAGGGACGCATCACTTATCGCTTCAAATAGGGGAACGGCCCTGAAGCAACAACCTGAAGAACGTGGCCATTCCGCCGCCGTGCAATCGGCTGCGCGCAAGCTTCTCGTTCTGGCCAGCGCCTCGCCTCGCCGCCTTGCTCTTCTTGAGCAGGTTGGCATTGAACCGGACGCGCTTCGTCCGGCGTCCATCGATGAGACGCCGAAAAAAGGCGAGGCTCCCCGCTCCTATGCTCAGCGGCTTGCACGGCAGAAGGCCCTCACCGCCAGGGAGAGGCTGGAGCGAGAGCCGAACCTCGCCGGGGCCTTCGTTCTCGCCGCCGATACGGTCGTCGCCGTCAACCGCAAGATCATCGGCAAGCCGGATTTTCTCAATGAGGCTGCCGCCGCCCTTCAAACGCTCTCGGGCCGCTCGCATCGCGTCTTCACCTCTGTTTGCCTCATCACGGATACAGGCTCCGTGAAAGTGCGGACCGTCGAAACGCGCGTCCGTTTCAAGCGCCTGTCGGCAGAGGAGCTTGACAGCTACCTTGCCAGCGGTGAATGGCGCGGCAAGGCGGGCAGCTACGCGATCCAGGGGATTGCAGGCGCGTTCGTGCAGAAGATCGTCGGCTCCTATACCAACGTCGTCGGGCTTCCGCTGATCGAGGTGGTGCAACTTCTGACCGGCGAGGGGTTTCCCGTTTATTTCAACTGGCTCAATCGCGCGGACGTCGACTCGCTTTGAGAGCGCGAAAGGGAAATCGGCAGCTGCGCACGGGAATGATCGAAATGGATAAGGAACGGGCGCGGTGGTCCGAAGACGCCGAAAGCGCAACCAGAGCGGCCCTCGATGAGTTCGCAGCGCTGCCTGCCGCCGATTTTCTCGCTCTGAAAAACATCAATGGCCGTTTCGCAACCCTGTCGATCGAGAACTGGCTCGCGAGACGTGCGAGAATCGTCGACCGCGCCAACGGCGAGGAGATGTCATTTGCCGATACGGACGAACTCATAGGCGCCGGATGGGTGATCGATTGACCGACGGCGAGGCTGACCGCTCTCTGTGCGTCATCTGCGGGTTGCATCCGCAGGCGCCGGAATACAAGCCGTTCTGCTCGCGGCGCTGTGCGGACGTCGACCTTCACCGCTGGCTCGGCGGCGTCTACGCGATCCCCGCCACGCCGGATGATGAGGACGACGAGAGCGAGGCGAGCGGGTAGCGCAAAGGGAGCCGGTTTCCTGTCTCGACACCAGGCGCCGCGCGATTTTGCGAGAAAGGCGAAACCGCCTTGGCTTCGCCTGCGTAAAATCAGAGGAAGTCAGTCCGTCTCGTGGAAGCCTGCTTCGACGAGCGCGGTCAGCGCTTCGAGCGCTTCCTCGGCCTCCGATCCCTCCGTCTCGATGGAAAGGATCGTGCCCGGTCCGGCGCCCAGCATCATCAGGCCCATGATCGAACTGCCGCTCACCTTCTGGTCGTCCTTCGTAACCGTAACCTCCGCGTCGAACTTCTCGGCGGCCTTGACGAAAGCGGCAGAAGCGCGCGCGTGAAGACCGCGCTTGTTCACGATGGTGACTTCGGCGAGGCATTGATAAATGCCATCCGCCCCGAGGATTCGCGGTTTTTGCCGTGCCGAGGTCTTTGGCATTGTCATGCGAGAGGCCGCTTTACTGCGCGCTGAGCACAAGGCTCGCGACGTGGATATATTTACGACCGGCTTCCTGCGCCTGTTTGAGCGCGTCCGCAAGAGTAACTTCCTCACGGATGCGTGCGAGCTTGACGAGCATCGGAAGGTTCACACCCGCAATCACCTCGACGGACCCCGCTTCCATCACCGAAATCGCGAGGTTGGAGGGAGTTCCGCCAAACATATCGGTCAGGATGATGACGCCGTCGCCGCTCTCGACTTTCCTGGCGGCGGCGAGGATGGCGTTCCGCCGCTCTTCCATGTCGTCGTTGGGCGCTATGGATATTGCAGCGATCTGCTGCTGCGGGCCGACCACGTGTTCAAGCGCGGAAACAAATTCCCTTGCCAGATTGCCGTGCGTTACAATGACAAGGCCAATCATCGTCTTTCCAAAGGCTCGCGCGGTAATCTATCAGCTGGATTCATTCTGAAGCGCATCGAATTAACGTTCAAGCTCTATATACGTTCTAAAGTGGACAAAGTCGGTTACCTGCCGTCATCCTCGAAGCGTCCTTGCAGCGCAAGCGCGAGTTTCATCGGTGAGGACATCTCGAACGGGTCGAGCGCGATCCGGCGGACGGCAACCCCCAGAACGTCTTCCCAATCGATGCTTTCGGGGAAACGAGGCAGATCGCTCACGGCGCCCAGGTCGACGAGAAGCCGCAGATGCGCCGTGCCTTCGATCAAGGGCGGTGGAAGATTGGCGATGCCGAGAGTGCGGACTTCCATCTTACCGGCTATGGTCTCGGGAGAGGTCGCGTGAATTTCGCCATCGACGCGGCGAAGGCGCGCGCCGTCATCGGCGACAAGCCGAGGCCTGACGCCAAGTGCGTCGCCCGGCAAAAACAGGAAACGAAGCGCGAGGTCCGATTTGCCCGCGCCCGATGCGCCGCGCAGGAGCGCCGCCGCTCCGCCGAGCGCAACGCATGTTCCGTGAACGACGATCCCATCCATCGGCGCCTCATTCCAGCGGGCAGGCGGGCAGGCGGATCACGAAGCGCGCGCCCCAGCTGTAACGTTCCTTCACTCCGCAGGCGAACGCCTCCTCCCGCGTCGGGACGGGAGTACGCGCCGCCGCACCGCCCCATGCCGGGCGATTCGGGTTCAAGGGCTTCGGTGAAGTCCGGTTCTCTGCCCAGATGTGCCCGCCATGCGCTTTCACGATCTGCTGCGAGATGTTGAGCCCGAGCCCGGAATTCTGCCCGAACGATTCGGGGCGGTCGGTGTAGAAGCGCTCGAAGATCTTTTCGAGGTTCTCATCGCGTATGCCGGGGCCCTCGTCCTCCACGCTGATCTCGATTTCGTCCTTTTTCGGCAGTCTTCGCGCGCTGACATAGATCGAGCCGTTCTTCGGCGAGAAAGAAATCGCGTTGTCGAGAAGGTTCGCGATTACCTGGCTCAAGCGGCTGTCATTGCCGTTCGCGATGAAGCGACGCGTCTCGACGAAGTCCTTTTCGGTCGCGCATCCCTCCACATTGAGCACGATACCGATGCCGCTTTCACGGCGGACCTCCCGCTGAATTTCGCACAGTGTTTGCAGCAGCTTGGCCATATCGACGGGCTTCGCCATCTCGCGCGCGAGTTCCGCGTCGAGCCGGGAAGCGTCCGAAATATCCGTGATGAGACGGTCGAGACGGCGCACATCGTGCTTGATGATTTCGACGAGCTTGTCGCGGTCCTCGTCATTCTTCACCCTCGGCAGCAAACTCGCCGCGTTTCTGAGCGACGTCAGGGGATTTTTCAGCTCGTGCGAGACGTCCGCGGCGAAGCTTTCGATGGCGTCGAGCCGCGAGTAAAGCGCGTTCGTCATGTCCCGGAAAGCGCGCGAGAGATGGCCGATCTCGTCAGGACGGTCGCTGAAGTCGGGGATCTGCTCGCGGTTCTTGATGTTGCGGCGGACGCGTTCTGCTGCGACCGCAAGGCGGCGCATCGGTTCGGCGATGGTGCTCGCGAGGAGGAGCGACAGGATCGCGGTCACCACAGCGACAAGCGCCGCCACCTCGACGATCTGGAGCCGGTCGCGGGCGATCATGTCGTCGATGTCCCCGCCCTGCGCCGTGAGGAGGAGCGCCCCGAGCGTGGCGGAATCGCGCTGGATCGGCACGGCGATGGATATCACGATGTCGCCGGACTCGCTCACGCGGATGAGCGGCGCCAGACTGCCCGCGAGCGCGACGCGAACTTCCTCGTAGGACTTTCCGTCCGCGCCGAACTCCTTGTAGATCGGCAGATCGGACGTCCAGAACTGGCCGCGAAGCCACGCCCAGATCGTGCTGAAGAAGTCGGGATCGCCCTGCGACACGCCGCCGTCGGCTGCACGGCTGGCAGGAGCGCGCGTATAGAGGTTCAGGCTGTCGGAGATGAGCGTGCCGTAAGGGTCGAAAACGCGCGCCCGCGTCTTCGTCGGCCCGACCAGATCGCGCAGCATCGGCGAGACGACCTCCGGGTCGACACGAAACGAGAGGTCGGGATTGGACAGCCCCGAGGACGCCGCCAGCCTGTCGTCCGCGCGCGAGCCATTATCACCGCCGTTCTTGCTTGTCTGCGCGATCGCCGTGGCGATGATCTGCGCCTGCGTCGTAAGGTTCTCGACACGGGTGCCGATGAACTTCACGCGGTACTGGTTCAGGTACAGGATGCCGCTCACCAGAACGGCCACGCCGACGATGTTGATGACGATGATGCGGCGGGTGATGCTGTTGAATCGGTAGCGGCTGAAAAGATGCCGCCCGGCGCGCAGCAAACGCAGACGAAGCGCGCGGCCCGGCCGCCTGACGCTCGCCGCTTCCCACCACCGGGACATATCGAGGACCATTTTCAACCCGGGTCCGAAAAATCTGACGCGGCCGGAACACCTGTCCGGCGCCGCGCCTCATTGCAGCAGCAGACTCTCATCTTTTCAGAACGACCGCAACGCCGCGTGCTATTCCTTGAAGCGATAACCCACACCGTACAGCGTTTCGATGACATCGAAATTGTTGTCGGCCACCTTGAACTTTTTCCTGAGGCGCTTGATGTGGCTGTCGATGGTGCGGTCGTCGACATAGACCTGATCGTCGTAGGCGGCGTCCATCAGCGCGTCGCGGCTTTTGACGACGCCGGGGCGCGTCGCGAGCGCCTGAAGGATCAGGAACTCCGTCACGGTGAGCGTGACCTGCTTGCCGTCCCAGATGCAGGTGTGGCGCTCGGGATCGAGCTTGAGCTTGCCGCGCTCGATGATCTTCGACGAATCCTCCACCTGCGCCTGAGCCTCGCGCGGGGCGCTACG
The DNA here is from genome assembly GCF_047605405.1 of Rhodomicrobium sp. Taxonomy (NCBI): domain Bacteria; kingdom Pseudomonadati; phylum Pseudomonadota; class Alphaproteobacteria; order Hyphomicrobiales; family Hyphomicrobiaceae; genus Rhodomicrobium; species Rhodomicrobium sp. The sequence continues at coordinate 11,605 of NZ_JASGFR010000007.1, forward strand.
GCGCAGGATCGCTCGAACACGCTCGACGACCAGACGCTGGGAGAAGGGTTTGCGGATGAAATCGTCCGCGCCCATCTTGAGGCCGAACAGCTCGTCGATTTCCTCATCCTTCGAGGTGAGGAAGATGACAGGCATCTCGGTCTTCTGGCGAAGGCGGCGCAAAAGCTCCATCCCGTCCATGCGCGGCATCTTGATATCGAGTATCGCGAGATCAGGCGGATCGTTCGTGATTCCGTCGAACGCGGAAACGCCATCCGTATAGGCCAGGATCTTGTATCCTTCCGCCTCCAGAAGCATCCGCAGCGAAGTCAGGATGTTACGGTCGTCGTCGACGAGAGCGATTGTGGGCATCAGCGATCCAAGGTTGCTTTCTGTTTGCCGGTAAAGTTTCTGTTGCCGAAATACCTCTATGCAGAAAAAATCATAAAGCGCAACCAACCCACCGTTCCATGATGGCGGAATTGCGGAGCTGCAGTCAATTTTCCATTTAAGGTTTCGTTAACGTCATTGACGGCTAGCACGAGGACAAAAAGTAGCAGTCAAGTTTTTTTGGTCAATCAGCCCCGCGTTAGTTTGACCGATTGCGAAGCGCGAAAATTGAGCAAAGTACAGCGTCAGGAGCGGTGGACTGTTACCGTGCGGGCGTTGAGGTGTTATCCTGACCCGCGTTTTTGCGAGACCGCTCGCTTTGAAATTCAACCTTGATGCCCTGGAGATGAAAGTGCCTTCCTCAAATTCCTCTTCCCCTTCCAATCAATTGGCGGCGCCGGATCTCCAGCGGGCAGTACTTCATAACGGGTCCGTGGCGGCCCTTTACGAACAGGCGATTCGCCGCGGCGAGGGTCAGGTTACGGCCACGGGCGCTTTCGCGACGGTGACGGGCCTGCATACGGGACGGTCGGCAGCGGACAAATTCATCGTGCGGAACGCCGAGACGGAAGGCACCGTCTGGTGGGACAACTCGAAGGCGATCTCGACCGAACAGTTCGATCTTCTCCACAAGGATTTCCTGGCGCACGCGGCCGAGAAGAACCTTTTCGTGCAGGATCTGTTCGGCGGCGCCTCCGAGGACCATCGCGTTTCGGTTCGCGTTTTCGCGGAATATGCGTGGCACGCGCTGTTCATCAATCACCTTCTGATCAACCCGACACCGGACCAGCTTCGCACCTTCACGCCGAAGCTCACGATCATCGATCTGCCGAGCTTCAAGGCCGATCCGGCGCGCTACGGCGTGCGCAGCGAAACGGTCATCGCCTGCGATTTCACGCGCGGCCTGATTCTCATCGGCGGCACATCGTACGCGGGCGAGATCAAGAAGTCCGTCTTCTCCTATCTTAATTACGTGCTGCCGCCGGAAGGCGTGCTGCCGATGCACTGCTCCGTCAGCGAGGGCAAGGCGGGCGACGCGGCCGTGTTCTTCGGCCTTTCCGGCACTGGCAAGACGACGCTCTCCACCGATCCGCTGCGCACCCTGATCGGCGACGACGAGCACGGCTGGTCGAAGAACGGCCTCTACAACTTCGAGGGCGGCTGCTACGCGAAAGTCATCAAGCTTTCGAAGGAGAACGAGCCCGGCATCTATCACGCCGTGTCGCAATGGGCGGCGGTGCTCGAAAACGTGGTGCTCGACAAGGACACGCGCGAGCCGAACTATGCGAGCGACGCGCTGACCGAGAACACGCGCGGCGCCTATCCCATCTCCTATGTTCCAGGCGCGAGCCTCGAAGGAATCGCGGGCCAGCCGAAGAACATCCTGATGCTCACGGCGGATGCGTTCGGCGTCCTGCCTCCGATCTCGAAGCTGACGCCCGGCCAGGCCGTCTATCACTTCCTTTCCGGCTACACCGCGAAGGTGGCGGGCACGGAAAAGGGCGTGACCGAGCCGACGGCGACGTTCTCCACCTGCTTCGGCGCACCGTTCATGTCGCGTCATCCCACCGTGTACGGCGACCAGCTCCGCAAGCTCATCGCCGAGCACAAGGTGAACTGCTGGCTCGTGAACACGGGCTGGACGGGCGGCAAATACGGCGTCGGCAAGCGCATGTCGTTGCCTGCCACGCGTGCGCTCGTGAACCTCGCGCTGTCTGGCGGCTTCGACGCCATCGAATTCGTGCAGGACCCGGTCTTCGGTCTTCTCGTTCCGACCGAAGCGCCGGGGGTCGATTCGCGGATTCTCAACCCGCGCGAGACATGGGCCGACAAGGCCGAGTATGACGCGACCGCGAAAAAGCTCGTCGCGATGTTCACCGAGAACTTCAAGAAGTTCCAGCCGCTCGTCGAGTCGGACGTGGCCATGATCGCGCCCGCGCTCAAGGCGGCCGAGTAACGTATCGTTCCGCGCCCCGCGAGTGCCTTTCCGGCGCTCGCGGGGCGTTTCGTTTCCAGAGCGTAGCTGCCGGGGTAGAATCGGGCATTCCCTGTTTCGCCGCATCGGCATCCGCAGCGGCGCCATGCGCAGGCTCTCGCCAGCTTTCGTTACAATCCGCACCGTTGCTTTCGGCCGAGTTCCCGCCTAAGCGTTTCGAGCGAAGTGGAGGAAAACCGCCTCGCCTGAGAAAGCGCGTTGCATCAGGGGCGAGACCCTTTCGATGAAACGCAAAACCTGCTTCAGGCATATCCGGGAAGCGGAAGGCCGTTTCTCGAAAGGCATGCCTTCAAAAAGGGACGGGCTCACGCGCGATCAAGCTTCGCACCGCGATCTCGGCAAAACGCATGGAAGCGATCACGGTCAGCGTTCCCCGCGCCCACGGCGACACCTCGCGGCTGGCCGTCGTCGACGTCGCCTTAGCAAAGGGATTGCGCGCTCTTGCTTATCGTCCCTATGCGGCAGTGCTCGGTCTCGCACTTCTTTGCGGCTTGCTTTTCCTTCCGGGCATAGCGTCGCTTCCGGTCACCGACCGCGACGAGGCCCGCTTCGCGCAGGCCACGAAGCAGATGCTGGAAACGGGCGATTTCGTCGACATCCATTTCCAGCAGGAAACGCGCTACAAGAAGCCTGTCGGCATCTATTGGCTGCAATCGGCGGCGGTGACGGCGGCTGAAAGCGCGGGCGCGACCCTCACCGACATCTGGGCCTATCGCATCCCGTCGTTTCTCGGCGCGCTCGGCGCGGTCCTTCTGACATTCTGGGCCGCGCGCGGCATTTTCGGCCGAGAGACGGCGCTCGTTGCCGCGACGCTGTTCGCAACCTGCCTAACGCTATCGTTCGAGGCGCGCATCGCGAAGTCGGACGCAGCGCTCATTGCCGCAATGATGCTGGCGCAGGGGGCGCTGTTCCGCCTCTACATGGCGAGCGATCCGGCCCGCACGCGCGGACTGGCCGCGTTGTTCTGGATCGGGCTTGGCGTTGGCATCCTCATCAAGGGCCCGGTCGCGCCGGGGCTGTCGTTCATCACCGCAGCCGTGGTGCTGATTTTAGACCGTCGCCGTACGTGGCTCAGGAACCTGCACTGGAAATGGGGCGTGCCGCTGCTTCTGCTGCTGACGCTTCCGTGGTTCATCGCCATCGGCGTTTCGTCCGGCGGCGCATTCTTCAAGGCGTCGCTCGGGCAGGACTTCGCGGGCAAGCTCGCGAGCGGTCAGGAGAAGCACTGGGGACCGCCCGGCTTCTATTTCCTCGCCTTCTGGTGGACGTTCTGGCCCGCAGTCCTGTTCGTAACTGGCGGAGCGATTGCATGGCTGTGGCGGCAGAGGCGCGTCTCGCGCCGCGTGCTGTTCCTGCTGGCGTGGATCGTGCCGTGGTGGCTCATCATCGAGGCCATTCCGACGAAGCTGCCTCACTATGCCCTGCCGCTTTATCCAGCCATCGCCATGGCCGCTGCGTTCGCCTTTCGCGAGGCGGCGCAGGGGGTATCACGCGCGCGACTGAGCGCCGTTCTGTGGGCGACGCTTGCGATCGCGCAGATCGTGCTGCTTCTCGGGTTGTCATGGATTGCGGAGGCGCCGGCCTTTCCGCTGCTCGCAGCCGTTCTTGTCGCGCTCGCGGCAGTATCGGCTTTCACGGCGGCGTCGGCGTGGGGCAGATATTCCCGCGCGGCGTTGGCCGGGGCGGTCGTCTCCGCCGCGTTGTTCTACACCGCCGCCTTTCGCGTCGGGCTGCCGGGCCTTGAGCCGATCTGGATTACGAGGAGCGCCGCCGCGGCTGCGGAAAAACTGCGGGGATGCGGCGATGCCCCTGTTGCGTTCGGTGGCATCAGCGAGCCGAGCCTCGTCTTCATGAACGGCACGCGCACGATCCTCGGCAGTGTCCCCGGATCGGCCGAAGCGCTTGGATCGGGCGCCGCGCGACTGGCCTTCGTCAACGGCAGCAGGCTCGAAATGTTCGAAAAAGCTTTCGAGGAGAAGACCGGAGCGGCGCCGCGCGTCCTCGGCTGCGTGGACGGCATCAACATCAACGGGCGCGGTCCGACACGCCTTGTCGTCTTCGCGCGGCCTGACACGGCGGCGCTTCCTGCCTGCGTGCCGGTGCCCGACACGGAATGCCGCGACAAACAGACCGTGCGCTGGCGGCGTTTGTTCGATACGAAATTCTGATCTTTTGGCTTTTTGCCGACCTAATTCTTGGTTAATATTCCCGTATAAGTTTTAGTCAGGTGGATTCCATGAAACCGCTTATTGCCGTTGCTTGCCTTTGTTTTTCCGCAGCTTGCTTCAACCCTTCTCCCGCCGCTGCCGTCCCACTCCAGCCCGCACCAGCGTCGACAGCCTCGCAACCGCTCATGAAGGTCGGCTGCAGCTATTACTACTATGTGGAATGCGAGCACAGCACATGGCGCAGCCATCATCGCTGGGGCTCGCGTGGAGACTATCCGTATCGTTGGCGCAGCCACTTCCGCTGGGGCTCTTTCGCGGGAGACGACCCGTGGCACAGCCGCGCGCGCAGCCACTATCGCCCCGGCTCGTATCATCGCTACTGGGCTCCGCGTTACGACGACTGGGAGTGATCGCGTTTCGTCTCACGGGGCGGCCTCCGTCAAACTTCGCTACAATTTTCACGAAACCGCCATTGTTCGAACGCAACCGCGCCCCCCGTCAGGAGCAATTTCCCCTTCCAAGCAGGAGCCGGTGCCGGTTCGCTTTCTCCGACCCCCCAATGCCCAGAGCCCTCTGGCACCGGTGCCTGCTTGGCCTTTACGCCTTTCCCATAGCGAAAAGCGATGCCGATGCTTAGGTTTCAGGCATCGATTCGGCTCGCACGGGAGACGGCATGAGCGAAGACACCGAGACCGGCATTTTCGTCGGCAAGAGCGTTAAGCCCGAATATCTCAATTTCAAATTCGCCAACCGGCACGGCCTGATCACGGGGGCGACCGGCACCGGCAAGACCGTGACCCTGCAAATTCTCGCCGAAGGGTTTTCGCGGGCGGGCGTTCCCGTTTTCGCCGCCGACATCAAGGGCGATCTTTCCGGCATCGCGGCCGCGGGCGAACCGAAGCCCTTCCTCGAAAAGCGGGCGACGGAAATCGACCTCGACAATTACACGTTCGAGGCGTTCCCCACGATCTTCTGGGATCTGTTCGGCGAGCAAGGGACGCCGATCCGCGCCTCCATCGGCTCGCTCGGGCCGATGCTCCTTGCGCGGCTCATGGAGCTGAACGAGACGCAGGAAGGCGTGCTGACCATCGCGTTCCGGCTCGCCTCCGACGAGAATTTGCCGCTCAACGATCTCAGCGACCTCCGCTCCGTGATCGCGCTGGTTTCGGAGCGCGCGCAGGAGCTTTCCCAGCAATACGGCAATGTGTCGAAGACGTCCGTCGGAGCCATCCAGCGCCGCTTGCTCGTGCTCGACGAACAAAAAGCCGAATTGTTCTTCGGCAAGCCCGAACTCGACATCGACGACTTCATGCGAAAGGCGGACGACGGGCGCGGCTATGTCAGCGTTCTCGCCGCCGACAAGCTCATGTCGACGCCGCGGCTCTACTCGACCTTCCTTCTGTGGCTGATGACGGAACTCTTCAACAGGCTGCCCGAGGTCGGCGACGTCGAAAAGCCGAAGCTCGTCTTCTTCTTCGATGAAGCGCATCTCCTCTTCAATGAGGCGCCGAAGGCGCTCCTCGAACGCATCGAGCAGGTCACGCGCCTCATTCGCTCGAAGGGCGTCGGCGTCTACTACATCACGCAGAACCCGCTCGACGTGCCGGATCGCGTATCGAGCCAGCTCGGCAACCGCGTGCAGCATGGCCTGCGCGCCTTCAGCCCGCGCGAGCAGAAGGCCGTTCGCGCAGCCGCCGAAACCTTCCGCGCGAACCCTGCCTTCAATGCCGAGAAGGCCATTCTCGAACTCGGCACGGGCGAGGCGCTCGTCTCCTTTCTGGAAGGGAAGGGGGAGCCCTCCATCGTTCAGCGGACGCTGATCCGTCCGCCCTCGTCGCAGCTCGGGCCGGTCACGCCGGAAGAGCGCAAGGCGGTGATCGAGGCAAGCCCCGTGGCTGGGAAATACGACGAGGAGGAGAGTGCCGCGCCATCGAACGGCGGCAGGACGCGCAGCGCAAACGGAGCGCGTTCCGGCAAGGCTCGAAACGACGACGATTACGAATGGGCGGGCGAGTTTCGCATCCCGAAAAAGCCCGGTTCGCCGGACGAACCGCTGCCGCGCGAGGACGATCCTCAGCCCGAACCGCAGCCGAAGGGGCGCGGGCGTGGCGGCGGATACAGTCGCCAGACCTACGGCGAGGCGTTCGGCAAGTCGCTGCTGCGCTCGCTCGGCTCGGCGGCGGGTCGCATCCTTGAGCGCGTGCTGAGGCCAAAATAACCCACCTTACCAATTTCTCATTTGGGATCGCGGCAGCAATCACCAGTTTTCCCAAATGCGCGCTTCGGCAGCTTGACTTTGCCGCCGAAGCGGTTACGTTCATGCTTCGTTCTGTAAATTTTTCGGGTGGCGTTGTGATGGTTACGGGGATCAGACGTTCCTTGCGAGTGGCGTGCGTTGTGTTGGGCGTGGCCTCGCTGGCGGCGATCGGTGGCGCGCATGCGCAGGGCGACCGCAGCGCGCGGCCGGGAGATTTCGATTATTATGTTCTGACGCTGAACTGGTCGCCGACCTATTGCGCGGGACGTGAGGAAGATGGCGGCAATGATCGCGGCCGCACCCGGTACGAGGACAATGGTTATGGCGGCGGCTATCGCTTCTTCGACGACCGCCGCAGCCGCCGCGACAGCGGTACCGAGCAGCAATGCAACGGCACGCGTCCCTATGCCTTCGTGCTTCACGGCTTGTGGCCTCAATACGAGCGGCGCGGTTGGCCGGAATCGTGCCGCACGGATTCCCGCCCGTGGGTTCCGAACGAACTGATCGACCGCATGCTCGACATCATGCCGAGCCGTCAACTGGTCATTCACGAATACAAGAAACACGGCACCTGCTCGGGGCTTGATCCGCGCGGGTACTTCGCCGCCGCTCGCAAGGCGTATAGCAGCATCCGCATTCCCGACGAATTCCAGGATCTTACGAAGCCGCTGCGCGTGGGACCGGAAGAAGTGCGACGCGCCTTCCTTGACGTCAATCGAGGGTTGACGCCGGACATGGTGCAGATCGTCTGCTCGCGGAACCGATTGCAGGAGGTTCGAATCTGCATGACCAAGGATTTACAGCCGCGCCCCTGTGCCGAGGGCGACCAGAAGCGCAGGCTCTGCAATTACGAAACCGTGACCATGCCGCCGGTTCGCGGTGGCGGTGTCGGTCCGCAGGGCGGCCAGACACAGCGCGGCGACCGGCTGTAGGCCAGGTGAAGCGGTGCACGGAGGCCGGTTGCGCGGCCTCCGCGGTCCAGAGCGGGCCACGTCAGGCTAAGTCCTGCAAGGTCGTGCCGCTCCGAATTACGCCATGACGCTTTAAGATCAGCCTCGCTAGATCCGACCCTGTTTAACGCACAGAAGCTGATCGACAACCAAGACTTGCAGTGTCGTGGCTGTGTCTGATTTTACCGCATGGCGATTTAGGCCGCTCTTATGTTCGGGCCGGTCGCGAGCCACTTTTCCGCCGAAGGCGATTGTCTGCAAGAATGTTCGCCGCTCTTGCGGCGTACCCGCTTTCTCTTCCTGTCGAACCAGCGTAAGCCCCTCAGCATGCCGCGCTACAAAATCACAATCGAATATGACGGGACGCCCTTTTCGGGCTGGCAGATGCAGGCGAACGGCCCTTCGGTGCAAGCTGAACTCGCGCGCGCCATCATGGGGTTCACCGGCGAGGATGTCATCCCGCGCGGGGCGGGGCGGACGGATGCCGGTGTGCACGCGCGCGGGCAGGTAGCGCATTTCGATCTGGATCGCATGTGGCCGCCCGCAACGGTCCGCGACGCGCTGAATTTTCATCTTCGCCCGGCACCCGTTGTCATCCTCGCTTGCGAAGAGGTGGATGAGAGCTTCGACGCCCGCTTTTCAGCCAAGGCCCGACATTATCTCTATCGGATCGTCACCCGCCGCGCGCCGCTTGTGCTCGACCGTGACCGCGCCTGGCTGGTCGGCGTCGCCCTCGATACCGAAGCGATGCAGAAAGGCGCGGGCCATCTTCTCGGCTACCACGATTTCACAACCTTTCGCGCCTCGCAATGTCAGGCGAAATCGCCGCTGCGCACACTCGACACGCTTTCCGTCTGGCGCGACGGAGAAGACGTGTTCATTGCGACAAGCGCGCGATCATTCTTGCACAATCAGGTTCGTTCGATCGCGGGCAGCCTGAAGCTCGTGGGCGAAGGGAGGTGGGCGCCCGACAGGATGCGGGAAGCGCTCGAAGCGCGAGACCGCACGTCATGCGGCCCGGTCGCCCCCGCCTCCGGCCTGTATTTCATGGCGGTCGATTATTGAGGCGTCGGCGGGCCAGCCGAAATGCGGCGAATGAAAAGGCGGAGGCGCCGCTTGCGGCCTGCGCCGTCATGCCGCAAATCGGACGCAGCACGACGCTGTAGATCCTTTGTGGCGGGTTCGATTTGACGCAGGCTGATCTGGATCTCGCCGAGTGAGGATCAAGGCGTTCGCCCGGCAATGTGGGCAGCATTGGCGGTCAATGCCGGCAGGGAAGGCCGGGCAAAAGTCAAACACGGGACGCCGCGCCAACCTCCCCGCATTTCGGGCGCAACATCGGATGGAGGGTTGAAGAAGTGAAGCACTGGATCGCGCGGGCAATCGCCCTCGCTGGACTGATGGGATGCGGCATGACGCAACAGGCGCTCGCCCAACCGGCCGCCGAGCCGCCCGGTGCAGGCGCGGAAACGGGACACCATCCCGGCCATCACGGCTCGTATGACGGGGCCTTTCACCGCCGTTTTGACGACGCCGCGAAATGGGCCAGGGAATTCGACAACCCCGAGCGCGACAGTTGGCAAAAGCCCGAGGAGGTCGTCGAAGCCTTGCGTCTGAACGGCGATTCGAGCGTCGCAGACATCGGCGCGGGGACCGGCTATTTCTCCGTGAAAATCGCCCGGCGCGTTCCCGAAGGCAAGGTCTTCGCGGCGGATGTGGAACCGGACATGGTGCGCTATCTCGGCCAGCGCTCCCAGGCTGAGGGCGTGGCCAACCTCAAGCCGGTGCTGGCGGGCACCGACGCGGCTAACCTGCCCGAGCCGGTCGACCTCATCCTGATCGTGGATACCTATCATCACATAGGGCACCGGAAGCCCTATTTTGCGAAGTTGAAGTCCTCGCTCAGGCCGAACGGACGGCTTGTCATCATCGACTTCAAGGCGGATTCCCCGAATGGTCCGCCCCCGGAGCACCGAATTTCCCCTGAAAAGGTGACGGAGGAAATGAGAGAAGCCGGTTACGTGCTCGCCGAAGTGCGCGATTTCCTGCCGAGGCAGTATTTTCTCGTCTTCAAGGCTGACGGCTCTTGAGCGGAGCATGAGGGCCTTGCGGCCCTCATTTCATCGCCCGCGCCCTTTGACGCCGCCGTTCTTCAGCGGCGCTCGGAAGGGCTGAAATTGCTGAGATGTCCCGCCCGCTCGGCCGCAGCGCGAGCGGCCTTGAGCTTGGCCTTCGTCTTGCCGTGGATGACAATGCGCGACATGAGGCGCGTCATGGCTTCGTTGCCGCAAATCGGGCAAGCGGGCTTCGCGGATGCGCTCACAAGCAATTCCACGTCATTGTCGCATTTGTCACAATGAAAGCCGTAAAGCGGCATTTATGTCTCCTTGGCCGTCGTTACGACGACCGGCATCTTTCATTTCGATTCAGAATTCGGGCGGAAAGCTCCGCGACCCGGCATTTCAACGCGTTACTAGCATGAAACGGGCCAGATGCCGAGATCGCGAGCGTCGGCATTGGCCCGATCAGGTGACCCCGGCCCGATCGGTGAATCCGCCTCTGAGTTTTCTAGAAGAGACCGCTTTTTCAGCGGTTGGGGTGAACCTTTGATGTTCGCGCCCTCGCGAGGGGCGCCAGCCGAAAGACGGGTGATCACTCTCATCCTGCTCGGAGCGAGATCGATCGGCGAGACGTTCCGGCGTGGCGTCGGCCCATTTTTTAACGATTTCTTCCGAATTCCGGCAGGCGCAAGGCAAGGCTGCCAAGATTTGACCCTGTTTCGCAGGCTAACGCTTCAGCGAAGCAATTCGGCTGTAACCTCCGAAGGATCGAAACGATGAACGCACGGACTAAGCCAAGCCACGCGATATTCGGGATCGCATGCGCCATGGTCTTCGCCACTTCGCTGGCGGTAGCTCAGGAGCCTGACGAGCAGAAGGCGCCGAGTGCGGCACCGGCGAGCGAGAGCGCCGCGCCGGTTGCTCCAAAGCCCGGCGTCTCCGATCCGGTGCAAGCGCCCAACCCGGTTTCCAAGGATACCGTAGACGCGAAGCCACAATCCGCCGAGCATGCGCATCAGCCTGCGAAGGCTGACGATGCGGCGAAGGTGGCACAGCCCGCCGCCGAAAAGCCTGCCGAACCCGCGAAGGACGCTGCGAAAGCCGACGACGCGAAGAAGCCTGTGGCCGAGGCGGTCAAGGCGGAAGAGCCGAAGAAGCCCGAGCATGCGCATCAGCCTGCGAAGGCCGACGATGCAGCGAAGGTGGTCCAGCCCGCCGCCGCTGAAAAGCCTGCCGAGCCCGCGAAGGAAGCCGCGAAAGCCGACGAGGCGAAGAAGCCCGTGGCCGAAGCGGTCAAGGCGGAAGAGCCGAAGAAGCCCGAGCATGCGCATCAGCCCGCGAAGGCGGACGATGCGGCGAAGGTGGCCCAGCCCGCCGCCGCCGAAAAGCCCGCCGAGCCCGCGAAGGACGCTGCGAAAGCCGAGGAGGCGAAGAAGCCTGCAGTCGAGGCGGTCAAGGCGGAAGAACCGAAGAAGCCCGAGCATGCGCATCAGCCCGCGAAGGCTGACGATGCGGCGAAGGTGGCCCAACCCGCCGCCGCTGAAAAGCCTGCCGAGCCCGTGAAGGAAGCCGTGAAAGCCGACGAGGCGAAGAAGCCCGTGGCCGAAGCGGTCAAGGCGGAAGAGCCGAAGAAGCCTGCCGAAGCGGTGAAGTCTGACGAAGCCAAAAAGCCCGCCTCCGAAGCTGCCAAGGCTGAAGGCGAAAAGAAGGAAAAGCCCGCGGAGCCAGCCAAGGCCAAGGAAGCCGCGAAAGCCGGGCCCGAGAAGAAGGTGAAAGCAGAAGACGGCGAGAAGAAGCAGAAGGGCAAGGCTGCCGCGAAGGAAGAAGAAAACGCCAAGCCGAAGAAGCGCAAGGGCGAGGACGAGGCGGGCTCCGGTCCGGCAAAGGTCAGCGTCGAAAAGCCGAAGCGCGGTCAGTTCGCCAGCGAGCGTGAAGCGGCGGCCAAGTGCCCCGGTTCGGTTGTGTGGGTGGACAAGAGCGGGTTCAACCACTATCCGGGCACGAAGGAATATGGCCGCAAGCCCGGTGGTTTTGGCTGCGAAAGCGGGCTGTAATCGACCGCTGCCCCAAGGCGGCGTTTCATTCAGGAGCGGTGGATTTGAAATCGGCCTCGTTTTTTGACGAGAGCATTGCCGATTTCAAATTCACGAGCCGCTCTAAACTTTAACTTCCAGAGCGCCTTATGAACTTTAATTGCGACCAAAGCCGCCGACCCACCTCGGTCGCATTTGAAAGTCCGGCGCTCTTGTCGGCGATGCCGATACGGATTCGATCAATCCGCGATCAGACGGGTTCGTTTGGGTGCGGGTTGATCGCATCATCCTGATGAAAGGTAGTTCCGGGCAGCATTCGGCACTCGTTGAGGCGACGGTCGGCGGGTGGGACGGAAGAAATCTGGAAGCCTGTCAGGAAATCCGTCGTTGACGGCAAACTGATAAAGTGGTCGCTCTTGCGGACAAGACAGTTCGCAACCGGAGCTAAACGGCTGCGGCAAGCGTGACGGCTGCGCAGAATGTGAGTGCGCCGGCAGCCGCGATGCCACGCTTGAAAAACGCTCCGAAACGGCAACGAACGGCAAACCGCGCCCTCAACAAGTCGTCGAACTTATTTGCGTCGTCCGAGCGATGTGGGAGCGCGCTCGCCCCCGCATCCCAAAAGCGGCGCGACGAGCGCCGCTTCGCATACCTTACGGTTCCGCTCCGCGAAACTGAACGATGCTGCCCCGGAGAGAGATTATAGGAGCGTCATGGGAGGCGGACCTACTCCACGATTCTGCCAAAATGCGCGGAATGCGGGGACTATCGCTGCTCGCCCTCACAAGGCGCGCTTTTCTCCGAGATGTCAGGGGGATGGATGGTGCTGCAAGAGAGGATTGAACTCTCGACCTCTCCCTTACCAAGGGAGTGCTCTACCACTGAGCTACTGCAGCGATGCGGCGGAAACTGCCACAGCCGCCGCCAAGGTGCAAGACCTCATAAGCGATCATCTCAGGCAATTCGACGCGATATCGTTCAATGAGCGGTTCAGCGGCTTAAAAGACGCGCAGGAACCGCCATGACGGCGTTGCAGCTCCGCTCGCCTCGGCCGCTGGACGCCTTGCGCCTTCTCAGCCGGCGAAAAACAGCGCTGTCATCAGCAGGAGCGGCGGAATCATGAAGGCCCCCGACCACAGCATGAAGCCGAAGAAACTCGGCATCTTGACACCTTGATGCTCGGCGATGGCGCGAACCATGAAGTTCGGCGCGTTGCCGATATAGGTGAGCGCGCCCATGAAGACCGCGCCCGCCGAGATGGCGGCCAGCGTCGAAGCCAGCGGACCGGAGAGGGCCACGGGGTCGCCGCCCGCCGCGTTGAAGAAGACGAGATAGGACGGCGCATTGTCGAGGAAACTCGAAAGCAGCCCGGTCAGCCAGAAATAGGCGATGTGATTCGGAGCGTCGGCGGTGCCGAGGGCGGCGAACAACGGCGCGGCCGCGCCGTGTTCGCCCGCCTTCAGGATGGCAATCGCCGGCACGATGGTCACGAAGATTGCAGCGAACAGTTTGGCCACTTCGAGCACGGGCGCCCAGCTGAATTTGTTCTGTCGGCGCGCCTTGAGCGGGGTCAGCGCCAACGACAAGACGGCGAGGGCGACGAGCGCCGCGTCGCGCACAAGGCTTTCGCCCCGCACTTCGACGCCCGCGATGTCGACAGGCCCGATGAAGGTCGTGCCGCTTGCCGCAACCGCGAACACCACGCCCGCGATCAGCGGCAGGTTCACCACGCCCCAGATCTTCAGGCCCTCGCCACCGAGCCGGTGCTCGCGCGGCGTCTCGGTTTTATAATAGCGGCGGTCGATCAGATAGAACCAGCCAAGAAGAATGGCCGCGAGCAGAAGCGTATGCGGCCACAGATGCTGGAACGGCCAGGAAAACGGCACGCCCTTCAGATAGCCGAGGAAGAGCGGGGGATCGCCGAGCGGGGTCAACGCGCCTCCGACGTTGCAGACGAGGAAGATGAAGAAGATCACGAGATGAGCCTGATGCGTGCGGCTGCGATTCGCGCGCATCAGCGGGCGGATGAAGATCATCGCAGCGCCGGTCGTTCCGACGAAACTTGCGATGCCCGTTCCGGCGGCCATGATCGCCGTGTTCTGGCCGGGCGAGCCGCTGAGGCTGCCGCCGAGCCAGATGCCGCCCGCGATGATGTAAAGCGAGCCGATCAGCACGATGAAGGGGATGTATTCCAGCAGCGCCACATCGAGCAGTTGATGCAGCGTTGCGGATAAACCGAAGACGCCTGCAAACGGCACGAGGAAAAGAAGCCCCCAGACGAGCGCGACCAGTCCCTGCCGCCGATGCCAGAAATGCGGCGCGATCATCGGCAGGATCGCAAGCGACAGGAGCACGCCAGCGAAAGGCAGACACCACAGGAGGCTCAGGCCGGCGCCATCCGGCGAAGGTCCGGCGGCCATGGCACGCGTCGAGCCTGTCAGCACGGCCAGGGCCGCGATACCAAGACGGGGAGATCTGAAGGACATGATCATTGCGGTGATTCTCGGAGGCCGGACGGATGACGCCGTTGTGAGCGGAAGGGCAGGGCGACTGCGGGGGCGCCCTCTTCAAAAAAGCTACCGGCCTCCACATAACACATTCAAGAAGAATGCGAGAGGAGGTCGGGTCAATGACCGAGCGCATGATAAAGAGCGATGCGGAGTGGCGAGCGAAACTGACGCCCGAGCAATACAAGGTCACGCGTCAGCACGGGACGGAACGAGCGGCGTCCAGCCCGCTGAACGACGAAAAGCGCGAAGGCGTCTTCGCCTGCGTCTGCTGTGGCGCGCCGTTGTTCGCCTCGGATGCGAAGTATGATTCCGGGTCCGGCTGGCCGAGCTTCACGAGCCCCGTGGATAAGGATGCCATCACGACGCACGAGGATCATTCCTTCATGATGAACCGCACGGAGGTGCGTTGCGCACGCTGCGACGCACATCTTGGGCACGTGTTCCCGGACGGGCCGCGTCCTGCGGGCTTGCGCTACTGCATGAACGGGGTGGCGCTCGATTTCAGGCCGTCTTCGGCGAAGTAGGCGGCGGCGATCCCCGCGCTGCATCTAACCGGCAGCGCGGGTTGCAATTTTTCCGTGTACGTCCGGATCAGCCCCAGGACCCCACGCCGCAAACGCGCCTGCGCCGAATTTTCCACACCGGCCGCCGCACACCCGATCCATTCGGACGCGGCTTCGTTACCGATACAAAAGATCATATCTTTCAATGATGTGCAAAATCCGGGGAGGGGCGTTTCTCGTCGTTTGTGGACACGTAGCCGCAACTGCCCGACAATTGTCCCCAGCTTGTAGACAGCGGCGACAGGCGGCTTGTTAAGCTCGCGGCTATGCCACAAGATGGGCACCAGTTCGGGTTGAAAGCAACAAGCACAAGGCACTTTGCAACCGTGCGACAGTGCCGTTCCCGAATGCGAAAGCCTCCTACTGCCGCTTAGCGGGGAGCATCCTCGCGACTGGGATGCGGCGGCAGTCTTTTCGCTGGCGGTCTATCGGAAGATCGGTCCTGTGCCGCATCCGTGGACGCATGCAGCGCGCCAGCGAATGGAGCGTTTTTGAGCAAGGTGCATACTGGATCGTGCATGAAAACGCGTTCAGGGCAGCAAGCTTGGGGGGCCGTCGTCACGCGATGGCCCCCAAAGCCGATCATGCGCGAACTGACAGGCATGGAACAAATCCTGGGTGTCGGAAGCGCGATGCGATGTATTTCTTCGGCCGGGCCTGTTGAGCACGCCCGCGTCGAATTTCCGGTCTGCGCATTGACGCGGCTCCCATAGCCCGGCGAAGATGGACGAGAGAGGCGCGCCCTCCAAATCTCCGCGTCTCGTTGCCATCTCCAGCAGGTCGGCAAGCGAACGAAGTGCAGCCGAACCCCACCGGTGACAGTCATGGCTAAACCGCGCTCATCATCATCCGCACCGTCCGAAGGCGCGACGCTGTTTGAAAGCGTGCCGCCGTCGCCCGCCGTGCTGGCCTCGCGACCGCTTCCCGACCGGCTGCGTCCGGCTTCGCTCGGCGAGGTGATCGGGCAGGAGCATCTCCTTGGCGAGGGCGGGCCGCTGCGCCGCATCGCAGATGGCGAAGCTCCGCGATCCATGATCTTCTGGGGGCCGCCCGGCACCGGCAAGACCACCGTCGCGCGGCTCATGGCGAAGGGCGCGGGCGCGCATTTCGAGCAGATCTCCGCGATCTTTTCCGGCGTGGCGGACCTGCGCAAGGTGTTCGACGCCGCGAAGGATCGCCAGCGCTTCGGTCAGGGCACGATCCTGTTCGTGGACGAAATCCACCGCTTCAACCGCTCGCAGCAGGACTCGTTTCTGCCCTTCGTCGAAGACGGGACCATCATCCTGATCGGCGCGACGACGGAAAACCCCTCCTTCGAACTCAACGGCGCTCTTCTGTCGCGCGCCAAGGTGCTCGTCTTCAGGCGTCTGACGGACGAGAACATCGGGCAGCTTCTCGCGCGCGCGGAAAGCGTGCTCGGCAAGACGCTGCCGCTGACGGCGGACGCGCGCGCCGCGCTGATCGGCATGGCGGACGGCGACGGGCGCACCGCCCTCAACCTCACGGAAGACGTGTTCGCCATCGGCCGCGATCCGTCGCAACCCATCGACGCGCCAGAACTCACCGAAATCGTCCAGCGCCGCGCGCCGCTCTACGACAAGAACCGCGACGGCCATTACGATCTCATCAGCGCGCTGCACAAGGCGGTGCGCGGCTCCGATCCCGACGCGGCGCTCTACTGGTTCTGCCGCATGATCGACGGAGGCGAGGCCCCGCTGTATCTCGCGCGGCGCATGGTCCGCATGGCGGTGGAGGATATCGGGCTTGCCGATCACAACGCGCTCGTGCAGGCCATCGCAGCGAAGGACGCTTACGACTTCCTCGGCAGCCCCGAAGGTGAACTCGCGCTCGCGCAATGCGTCGTCTATCTCGCCACCGCGCCGAAATCGAACGCGGCCTACAAGGCCTATGGCGCGGCGATGCGCTATGCGAAGGAAAGCGGCTCGCTGCCGCCGCCGAAGCACATCCTCAACGCGCCGACGAAGCTCATGAAGAGCGAAGGATATGGCGCGGGCTATGTCTACGATCATGAGACGGAAGAAGGCGTCTCGGGTCAGAACTACTTCCCGGACGGGCTTGAGCGCGCCGAGTTTTACCATCCGAGGGGGCGCGGCTACGAGGTCCGTATCGAGGAACGGCTGCGCGCATGGGCCGAGATTCGGCGCGACGTGGCGCGGCGCGGCGGTCGATAGAGCGCAAGGGGTTTTACGGACGGCGCCCCGGCAGCACGCGGGTTACCGTGGCTGCCTCGATGGGGCGGTGGGAAAGCCTCCAGCGAGACTTTCATGGACCGATGAGCACGCGCTGATCGGTTCCTCGCGCGAAAGGCTTCGCTTCAGGCGTTCGGTTCGCTTGCTTCGCCGCTTCCAGAGACCGGCGACTGCGGCCCCAGCCGCTCGCTATAAAGCGCGGCGGCTTCCTCGGGAGGCCCGCGCCGCTCGCCGATACCGCGTATCTCGATCACGCGAACACGCCCGAACAGACTCGCCGTCAGCACGTCGCCGCACTTGATGCAGGTGGCGGCTTTCACGACGCGTTGACGGTTGACCCGGATGCAGCCCTCCTCGATGAGCTTCGCGGCGAGGCTGCGCGATTTCACGAACCGCGCATGCCAGAGCCACTTGTCGAGGCGCTGCTCGTCCGGTGCTGTCAAGCGGTCTGATCCTCGGTCTGTTTTTCGAGGCGCTCCTTGAGCTGGCTCAGCGCGGCGAAGGGTGAATCGGGATCGACCGCACCGGAAGCCCGTTTTGGTGCCGCGCTGGCGGCGATTGGCTGCCTGCCCTGCGGACGTGGAGGCCGAGCATCGCGATTGCGGTCGTTCGGCCTGTCGGAGCGCTGATGCTGAGGCCGGTTCGGCTGGCCGCCGCCCGAACGGCGCTCGGCATTGTCGGGGCGTGGTCCGTCGCCCTGACGTTCGCCTTGCGGGCGATCGCGGTTGCCATCGGATCGCGCCTGGTGGCGGTTGCGGTCGCCCCGCTCGCGGTTCTGATCGCGCGGGCCGCTGCGGTCGCGCGAGAAATCGCGGCGCGGCTCTCTGCGGTCGCCACCCGCGGCGGCGCTCTCATTCTGTCCTGCCTGGGCCTCCGCGCCAGCGGCGGCTGCCGGCTGGTGTGGGGTATCGGAACGGTGACGCGGCCCGCGTTCTCCGGGCTGCCGCTGACCGCCGCGCTCGCCCTGTGGGCGGTCGCCATGGCCAGCGCCGCCATGGCGGCGATGCTGTGGGCGACGGTCTCCCTGTCCCTCGCCGCGCTCGAATTTCGGCTTCGGCCGACGGAAACGCCAGACTTCCTCAAACTCCGGCTCGGCGTTTTCGGCGTTTTCGGCGGCCGCTTCGGAAACAGCGGGCTCGTCCGCCGACGCCTCGGCGTGCGGTTCGGCCACGCCCCGCGCGACGGTTGCGGCTGCTTCGGCAGCTTCTTCCTGCGCCGGTTCGATGGAAACGCCGTCCTGGTGTTCGGCCTGCGAGAAAGCTTGCGGCGCGCCTTCCGGCGCGAGTTCGCCTTCCGGTCCGGCGGTCTGGGCTTCGGCTGCTGCCTCCGTTACGACCGACGGTTCGGCGCCCGTTGCGGCCTGCGCGACGTCAGCGGCCGGGGCCTTCTTGACGGGGCGCTTCTCGCGGCGGAATCCGAGCGATTCGAGGATCGCGCCCAGTTCTTCGGCCGAACAGCCCATGATGGACATCATTTCGGGCCGGATGCGGAAAGCGCCGCCGCCCGCCGCGCCAGCCGGCGGCTCGGCGCTGGTGTCGGTCGGCTTCCACGTGGTGAGCGGCCGGATGATGTCGGCGAGCCGTTCCAGCATGTCGATGCGCACGGCGCGCGGTCCGCATACGTGGAAACCCGCCGCGCGATAGAACGCCTCCGGCAACTCGGCGGTCTTCGGCACCGACGTCAAACCCTGGCGCGGAGCCTCGCCGATGGATGCCGGCGTCAAATTATGCTCGGCGCCGCTCTTCAGGAGCCAAAACAGCAGCAGCAGATCCGCCGAAGCGGGCTTCAGAAGCAGCGGGAAATAGATGTGATGCGCGCCGAAACGCACGCCATATTTGCGAAGCTGGGCGCGGCCATCCTGGTCGAGCGATTTGATTTCCTCGGCCACGGTATCGCGCTTGAGGATGCCGAAACTTTCGCGCAGGCGAAACGCGATGCCGCGCGCAAGGCCGGTGATTTCCTCGGCCTTGGCGATCTCGACGAGCGGCTTGAGACGCACCTCGATATAGTGCTGGAGCCACGTATCGACGCGCTTGCCGATATTTTCCTTGTCGATGGCGGCGAGATGCTCGTCCGAGTTCAGCACGAAGGCCGGCTTGAGCGGATCTTCGCTCGCGGCGAGCTTGCCGATCTCCTGGTTTTCCCAGACGATCCGCCCCTCGCGTGTCAGCGTGAAACCGGTATCGGGCGCCGATGCCAGACGATCCGCGCGGGCGGCAAGTTCATGTACCAGCACCTTCGCTGCGGCGTTGCGCGCGGCCTTGCCGTTGATGCCGGACGTGGCTTCGAGGTCGGGCGTGAAGCAGAAGCCTTCGAGCTTGCCGACGTAATGCTTTTCCACGACGACGCGGCCGTCCTTCTCGATTTCGGCGAAGAGGCTGTCCTTGTCGCGCATGCTCTTCATGAGCACGCTCGTTCGCTTGTCCACGAAGCGCTGCGTCAACTGCTCGTGCAGCGCGTCGGAGAGCCTGTCCTCGATCTCGCGCGTCTTGCCCTGCCAGTGCTCGGGATCCTTGAGCCATTCGGAGCGGTTCGAGACGAACGTCCAGGTGCGGATGTGCGCGATGCGGTTCGACAGCGTGTCGATGTCGCCGTCGGTGCGGTCGGCCTGTTCGACCTGCTGGGCGAACCAGTCTTCCGGGATCAGGCCTTCGCCTGTCATGATGTGCTTGTACAGGATGGCGACGAGATCGCCGTGCTGGTTCGGGCCGACCTTGCGGTAGTCAGGCACCTGGCAGACATCCCAAAGCCGCTTCACCGCGCCGGGGCCGGTCGCGAGTTCCGCGATGCGCGGATCGCTGGCGGCGAGATCGAGCGCTTCGACATCGTCTGCCGTGCGCACGCGCGTGAGACGCGGATGGTCGGGCAACTGGCGCAGACTGTCCTTCAGACGATCGACGCTGTCGAAATCGAGGCGCGTATTGCGCCACTGCAGCAGCTTCACCGGCTCGAAATCGTGATTTTCGAGCTTGTTGACGACATCCTGATCGAAGGGGTCCACATCGGCGGTGACGCCGAAAGTGCCGTCGTTCAGGTGGCGGCCCGCGCGGCCCGCGATCTGGCCGATCTCGGCGGGCGTAAGGTCACGGTGATTCCGCCCGTCGAACTTGCGGGTTCCGGCAAAAGCGACATGATCGACGTCGAGATTGAGGCCCATGCCGATGGCGTCGGTCGCGACGATGAAATCCACATCGCCGTTCTGATAGAGCGCGACCTGCGCGTTGCGCGTACGGGGCGAAAGCGCGCCGAGCACGACGGCAGCGCCGCCGCGCTGGCGGCGGATCAGTTCGGCGATGGCGTAAACGTCGTTCGCGGAGAACGCCACGATGGCGGAGCGGCTTTGCAGCCGCGTGATCTTCTTCTGGCCGGAGTAGGTCAGCTTCGACAGACGGGGGCGCGCGATGAAGTTCGCGCCGGGGATGAGTTCGCGGATCGCGTCTGTCATGGTCGAGGCGCCGAGCAGCAGCGTCTCGCTTGTCCCGCGTGCGTGGAACAGGCGGTCGGTGAAGACGTGGCCCCGGTCCGGATCGGCGGCAAGCTGAATTTCGTCGACGGCCAGGAAGTCGACCTCCACATCGCGCGGCATCGCCTCGACGGTGCAGACGTAATAGCGCGGACGTTCGGGCTTGATCTTCTCTTCGCCCGTGATGAGCGCAACGTCGCGCGGGCCGATCTGCGCGACGATCTTGTCGTACACTTCGCGGGCGAGAAGCCTGAGCGGCAGGCCGATCAGTCCGCTTTCGTGTGCGAGCATGCGCTCGATGGCCAGATGCGTCTTGCCGGTATTGGTCGGACCCAGCACCGCCGTAACATGACGGGACTGGGATGGCTTGATGGAAGCCGTCTGCGTTGATGCGCTCATGAGCGGACTTTCTGATAAACCGCACGCTGTTGGTGGTTATGTATCAGGCTTCGGCGCGATGCGTGTGCGAAGAGGTGCGCCTGCGGCAATAAAGCGAGCCCGCCGTGATTTCGTCGGCAGCTCAGCCTATCGTCGCGAATGGTAGCCCGTGTTTTTCCCCTCTTCACTCGGCGAGTGCATGACGCCCCCCGACCGTTTCCACGTTGAATGTCGCTGTCACAAGGGAAGCGGTGCCTGCGGGGGTCGGCACATGCACATAGTAGGGTACTATTAAACCTGCTTCCGGCAACGGTACAAGCCAAACTTCTATACCGGTATTTCCGGTTGCATAATCATTTTCGCCGGTTTTGCCCAGCTTGTAGCCCGCAATCGGAACGTAACGCACGCTGCAGACATAGGCCGGCCCCCTGAGTTTGCCGGCTCCCGAGACCGATCGCGTCCCCTTCGGCGACAGCACAAGGTCATAACGGATCTTGCCGTCGAAGATCGGCAGGCGCTTGTTGCAGGCACCTTCGCCCGTATTTTTCGCGAGCCGCGCCTGAGAAAGGAGGACCAGCGCGCTCAAGGGATCGACCACGTTCTGCAGATGCGCCGCCGTGATCGGGGCATTGCGCGGGCCCGGCCGCGCGGGCGGGTTGATCAGAATGTCGCGCACCATCCTCTGCTGGAAGCGCAATTCCACCGTCTCCCCGCGATTGCCCGTCTGGTAGCGGAAAATGTAGTTTTGCGGAACGGGTCCGTTGGCCGTCATGAGCCCGCTGCTCGATGTCACGCCCTGCCAGCTCACGCTGCCGAACAAGACGCTGATGTTGGCGTCGGCCTGCAAGGAATATTGGCGGTTTGTGATCGACGAGCGGATGCGGAAATCGCCGATATGCGCGCCGATCCAGTGGATGCGGTAGAGGGCGTTGATGGTGGAACTGCGCACGGCGAGGTCGCCATTGCCGCCGTCGATTCTGGGCGTGAGGCTCTTCGGCTGGTCGGCAGCCTTCTCGGCGGCACGTTCGCGCTCGGCCGGAGACTTCTCCGCGGCTTTATCTGCGGGGCGCGCTTCCTTGCCGTCGCCGCCGGTCTTGGCATTGCCGGAAGCGCTCGTCTGGGTCTGGGAAGGTCGCTTCGCTTCCGGGGCGTCGGCTGCCTTGGGAAGCGGCTTGTCGCTGTCGGACCTTGCATCGGGTGCCGCCTCGGCCTTTTTTTCCGGTGGCTGAGAGGCTTCCACTTTTTCCGAACGCTGCGGAGCTTCGGCTTTCTGTTCCGGTGAGGGGGAAGCCTCGGCCTTCTCCACGGGCTTGACAGCCTCTGAATGCGAAGGAGCCTCGGTTCTCTTTTCCTCCGCCTTCTTTTCCGACGGCGCATCGCTCGCGGGGACGCTGCCTTGCGGCGTCTCCTCCGCGCGCGCCCTGACTATGGAAGCAGAGGCGAAAAGCAGAAGCAAAAGGAAGACAACGGCAGCGGGGCCCGCCCTATCGCTGCCAAGCAACGGTCGCTTTGCCATTAAGGAGGCTCTTCCTTTCGCAGGCATCGTTTGCCACTCCTTTGCCGGTAGTGGCGGATTTCGTCAATTATGTGTTGCAGAAGGCAAAGGGGCGTTAACGCCCCGATCAGGTGACAGATAAACCCGCGAGATGAGGCGAAGCTTGCGTTTCCTTCGCGGGATCAGGATGCCCCGCCGATGAGCGCAAGCGCCGCCTTGGGATCGAGCCGCCCGTCGTAAAGCGCACGGCCCGCTATAGCGCCCGCGATGATGGCATGGGCCGGGGACAGAAGCCTTTCGATGTCGGCGATGCCGGCAAGTCCACCCGACGCGATCACGGGAATGTGCACGGCGCGGGCGAGTTCGGCGGTCGCTTCGAGATTGAGGCCGGTCAGCATGCCGTCCCGCGCGATGTCGGTGTAGATGATCGCGGCGACGCCCACGTCGGCAAGGCGCTGCGCAAGGTCCACAGCCGAAAGCTCAGACGTTTCGGCCCAGCCCTGCACCGCGACGCGGCCATCCTTCGCATCGATGCCGACCGCGATCTTTCCCGGAAAGCGGGCGCACGCTTCCTTCACGAGATGAGGATCGCGCACGGCGGCCGTGCCGAGGATCACCCGCGACACACCCCGGTCGATCCAGTGCGACACGCCTTCGAGCGTGCGGATTCCGCCGCCTAGCTGCACCGGGATCGTCACCGCCGCGAGAATGTGCGTCACGGCGTCGGCGTTGACCGAGCGGCCTTCAAATGCGCCGTTCAGGTCCACGACATGCAATGCAGAGAAGCCTTGCGCCTGGAACTGCCTCGCCTGATCCGCCGGGTCGTCGTTGAACACCGTGGCCTGATCCATCAGACCTTGTTTCAAGCGCACGCATTGCCCGTCTTTGAGATCGATGGCGGGATAGAGAATCATTCAAGTTGTCCCCAGGATTAAACACACGTGGATCAACACCACGAGCGCAGGCTGTTTTCTTTGACCGGACGCGTCGGCTTTCCTTTAGTATCAGTCCGAGAGGCCCCGTTCAAACCGAGTTATGCGAAGAGTGTGCGATGCGCCGTTATCTCGTCTGCTGCGAGTTTCACCGTGAGAAGCGCGCCGCGAAGGCAGCCGATACCCTCCGCAGGCTCGCAACGGAATGGGAACACCCGATGACGGGGGTCTGGTTCATCCGCACCGAGGCAACGGCTGACGAAATTCGCGCGGCGCTGATGCAGGACCTTACATTCCGGGACCGCCTGCTTGTCTGCGAGACGGGCGAAGAGGCTGTGGCGTTCAATACGAGCGACGCGTTTGGCGAGAAAGTCTCGCAGATCGCCGACGCGCGATCGAAAAGCCAGATCCTCAAGGCCATCTTCAGCCGCAACGGGCAGACTTCGCGTCACCTCAAGGCCGCCACCGCAAGAAATTTGAAATCAGCCTGAGGCCGAGCTTCTGGCTTTTCTCCGGGTGGAACTGGCTGCCGGCGATGTTGTCGCGCGCGACGAGTGCCGTGATCGGGCCGGCGTAGTCCGTGCGCGCCACCACGTCGGCCGCATCCGTCGGCTTGAAGTGATAGGAATGCACGAAATAGGCATGCCAGCCCTCCTCGCCGCCGGGAATGCCGTCCAGCAGCGGATGCGGGCGCGCTATGTCGAGCGTGTTCCAGCCCATATGCGGGATCTTGAGGCGCGCGTCGGACGGCGCGATGAGGTCCACCTCGCCGCCGATCCAGCCGAGCCCCTTGTGCTCGCCATGCTCAAGCCCGCGATCCGCCAGCATCTGCATGCCGACGCAGATGCCAAAGAACGGTCGTCCGCGGTCGAACACGGTTTCCTTCAACGCCTCGATCATGCCGGGCGTTTCCGAGAGCCCGCGATAACAGTCCCCGAAAGCGCCGACGCCCGGCAGCACCACGCGGTCGGCGCGGCGCACGGCTTCGGGGTCGGAGGTTACGCGGATGTCGGTGTCGAAGCCGCCTTCGCGCGCCGCGCGCTCGAACGCCTTGGCCGCTGAGTGAAGGTTTCCCGACTGGTAATCGACGATTGCGACGCTCATGTCAGGCCGTCGCCTCCGGCCAGGTGCCCACGGAATGCGGCGTCTGCCATGCGCCCTTGATCGGGCCGGAAGCCCTTCCGCCGCCGATCCCGGCGATGGGAGGCATCCATGCCGCGAAGAAGCGGTGCTCGCATTCCTCGCGGTCGCGCCCTGCAACGGATGAAATGAAGGTGTACCCCTTGCGCTGGAGCCGCCAGCGGATGAGGTCGTTGCCCTCGAAGCCGATGATGAGCGCGACAAGCAGATTGACGATTCCCGCAGTCTGTTCGCCTGCGCCGAATTGGATCAGGATCGAATAAAGCCCCGCCGCCAGCGCCGCCACGGCGATGGC
The DNA here is from genome assembly GCF_047605405.1 of Rhodomicrobium sp. Classification (NCBI taxonomy): domain Bacteria; kingdom Pseudomonadati; phylum Pseudomonadota; class Alphaproteobacteria; order Hyphomicrobiales; family Hyphomicrobiaceae; genus Rhodomicrobium; species Rhodomicrobium sp. Next base: position 36,424 of record NZ_JASGFR010000007.1, read on the forward strand.
TTCCAGCCAGAGGCGATTCCAGAGCAGCCAGAACGGGCCGAACAGGAAGCCCCAGAACGTGAAGCCCTCACGCACGAAGGCAACGCGTTCGGAGCGCTCCTCGACATTGCCGGTGGAGTGCGGCGGCTCGTGCACAGTGTAAATGATCATGGGCGGTTCCAGCCAGGCGTCACCCGCCGAGCTGCCCTTTCGTCGATGGAATTTCGCCGCGCGCGGCCTCGTCGATCAGAATGGCCTCGCGCAGCGCTCGCGCCAAGCCCTTGAAGCAGCTTTCGGCGATGTGATGCGCATTTTCGCCGTAGAGCGTCTCGATGTGAAGCGTGATCCCGGCATTCTGGGCCAGCGCCTGAAAGAACTCGCGGAAAAGCTCCGTGTCCATCTGGCCGATCTTCTCGGTCGGAAACGTCACGCGCCAGATCAGGTAGGGGCGGCCCGAAATATCGAGCGCCACGCGCGTCAGCGTCTCGTCCATGGGCAGATAGGCGTGCGCGTAGCGGCCGATGCCGCGCTTGTCGCCCAGCGCCTGCGCGATGGCTTGCCCCAGCGCGATGCCGACGTCTTCAACCGTGTGATGCTGGTCGACATGCAGGTCGCCCTCGGCCGAGAGGGTGATGTCGATGCGGGAGTGCTTGGAGAGCTGCTCCAGCATGTGGTCGAAAAAGCCCACACCCGTCGCTATTGAAAAAGCGCCGGTTCCGTCCAGATTCACCTCGACAGCGATCCCGGTTTCCTTTGTCTTCCGTTCGATCCGCGCTTTTCTCACAGCTCAGTCCTCGTTGGCCACGCAAGCCGCTTCTTGACGGTTTTAGCGCGCGCGCCATATCCGCTCGATAAAGCAGGTACGACAAATGACGCATTTTGCGCAATCCCCTCACGACCCCACAGGCTGGCACGGCACCACAATTCTTACCGTTCGCAAGGGCGGCCGGGTGGTCGTCGCCGGTGACGGACAGGTGTCCCTCGGCCAGACGGTTATCAAGGCCAACGCGAAGAAGGTCCGAACCCTCGGCAAGGGCAATGTGATCTCAGGCTTCGCGGGCGCGACCGCCGACGCGTTCACGCTGTTCGAGCGCCTCGAATCCAAGCTTGAAATGTATCCCGACCAGCTTGTCCGCGCTTGCGTCGATCTCGCGAAGGACTGGCGCACCGACCGCTATCTGCGCCGCCTCGAAGCCATGATGATTGTCGCCGACAAGAACGCGACGCTGGTGCTCACCGGCACCGGCGATGTGCTGGAACCCGAGCGCGCCGTCATGGGCATCGGCTCCGGCGGCAATTATGCGCTCGCCGCCGCTCGCGCGCTCCTCGATACCGACCTGTCCGCAGAGGACATCGCGCGCAAATCCATGGCCATCGCCGCCGACATCTGCGTTTACACGAACAACAACATCATCGTCGAAAGCCTGCCGTCCAATGTCTGAAGTCAATTTTTCCCCGCGCGAGATCGTCTCCGAACTCGACCGCCACATCGTCGGCCAGAACGACGCGAAACGCGCCGTCGCCATCGCGCTGCGCAATCGCTGGCGCAGGCAGCAGCTCAAGGACGACATGCGCGAGGAGGTGCTCCCGAAGAACATCCTCATGATCGGCCCGACGGGCGTCGGCAAGACGGAGATTTCGCGCCGCCTCGCCAAGCTCGCCAATGCGCCGTTCCTGAAGGTCGAAGCCACGAAATTCACCGAAGTCGGGTATGTCGGCCGGGACGTGGACCAGATCATCCGCGACCTCGTCGAAAGCGCGATCAGCCTCGTGCGCGAAACGAAGCGCAAGGAAGTGCGCGCAAAGGCCCATCTTCTGGCGGAAGACCGGGTGCTCACCGCGCTCGTCGGGCCGCATGCCAGCCCCGCCACGAAAGACGCGTTCCGCAAGAAGCTGCGCGATGGCGAACTCGACGACAAGGAAATCGAGATCCAGGTGGCCGATACCGGTGGCCCGATGGGCGGCTTCGAGATCCCGGGCATGCCCGGCTCGTCCATAAGCATGATGAATCTCAACGATGTACTCGGCAAGGCGTTCGGTCAGCGCACCAAGACGCGCCGTCTTTCCGTGCGCGATTCTTACGAGGTGCTGATCAACGACGAAAGCGACAAGCTGCTCGACAACGAGGCCGTGGTTCAGGATGCGATCACGGCGGTGGAAGAAAACGGCATCGTCTTCCTCGACGAGATCGACAAGATCACCGCGCGGTCCGAGCGCATGGGCGCCGACGTCAGCCGCGAGGGCGTGCAGCGCGACCTGTTGCCGCTGATCGAGGGAACGACCGTCAGCACGAAATACGGCCCGGTGAAAACCGACCATATCCTGTTCATCGCGTCGGGTGCGTTCCATGTGGCGAAGCCGTCGGACATGCTGCCCGAGTTGCAGGGCCGTCTGCCGATCCGCGTCGAGCTTCAGGCGCTGACGGGCGACGATTTCCGCCGCATCCTGCGCGAGCCGAAATCGAGCCTCATCAAGCAATCCATCGCGCTCATGGCAACCGAGGGCGTGGAACTCGAGTTCAGCGAGGACGCCATCGACGCCATCGCCGATGTGGCAGTGGAAGTGAACGCGAATGTCGAAAATATCGGCGCGCGCCGTCTCTCTACTGTCATGGAACGCGTGCTGGATGAAATCAGCTTCGAGGCGGCAGACAAGGCGCGGACCAAGTTCGTTATCGACGCGGCATATGTCAAGGCGCAGGTCGGAGATCTCGCGAAGAACGCGGACCTGTCGAAATTCATTCTTTAGAGTTTGCGCGAGAAGAGCGACGCAAGTCTTGCGCACGTTTCATTCAGCATTCGAGCGAGCGCTCGAATGCTCCAAAGGTAGAATAACGCCGAGCGCAGATGCGCTAAAGGGAGACGCCGCAATGACAAACCTGACGCCCGAGGGCGAACGCCTCGTCGCCGCTATCGCCGACCGCTATCAGATCGCCATCGACTCCGTGAAGATCATGTTCGACGCCGTCATTCGCGGCGGCGGAAGCATGGCGCAGTTCAACTTGTCCGAGTTCGGCGGCGGCGGCCAATGGATGCGGGGCGGCATGACCATGGTCGGCGACATGTTCAACAATTCCGCAAAGGTTACGGTCGACAATCTCTGCAATGAGTTGTCTAACCTGATGTTCCAGCCGGGTATCTTCGCGCCGCAACCGCAGCAGCAACCTTACGCCAACCAGAATCACTCGAATCAGCAGCAGCAACAATCGGGCGGTTTTCCGGGGCAGCAGCAGCAGTCGGGCGATTACGGACAGTCGCAATATCAGGGCGGCGGCTTCGGCCAATCCTCGTCGGGCGGCTGGTGGCCGTCGGAGCTTGGCAACCCGTCGTCGACGGGTGGGCAGAACACGACGCGTTATGCCTATTTCCCGCACGCAAACCGCCTCGCCATCGATTACGGAAATGGGCGCATCGAAATTTACGACACCACGGGCTACTCGGTTTATGGCTTCGGGCAGCAGCAGGGCGGCGGCGAGAGCATGACGTTTTCGAGCCAGAACGGCACCGTGCGCATCGACACGCTGCCGCGCGTCGGCGGCGCTGCCGGACAAAACGCGCCCGCGGCTGTCTCGCATGGCGGCGAACACGCGTCGCCCGCAGCGGTAACGACCTCCGGCGCGACCACGGTCAGCGAGTTGCAAAATGCGGGGCTGGCCCTTCTCGAACAGCTCGGCGGCTTGCGCGACAAGGGATATATTTCCGAGGAAGAGTTTTCTGCGAAGAAAGCGGAAATTCTCAAGCGGCTGTAGCGGGTCGCAGCGTTGCAGGCGTCTTGGGACGCCGTCAAAAATCGGTTGCAGGAGGCGCGGCGCATCGGCGTGGCGCCTTTTTTGCGCCGCTGCACACGCGGAACGCGACTGATTCGAACGGTCGCCCCATCGCTTGTGCGTGCCGGTTTGGATGCGATGCGCATTATATTTGGCGAGATTTCAGCCGTTTGGCCGATAAAAAAATCCGTCTAATGAAAAAAGAAGAGCCATGTCATTGTTAAAAGCCCACTTTTTACGTAAAATTAAACACAACCATAGATTGCTAAGGGAGAAGCCGGCCGCGGGGGCCGGTTCAAACCGAAAGCAAAAACAATGGCCTCTCTCTCTCCCAACACTATTGCGATCAACACGATCGCCCATAATCTCGCCAACGCAGCCGATGCCGTTGCAGCTCTGGACGTTGCGATTTCCGAAGAGCTGCGCGCGCTGATCCGCCTTGCGAATGCCGAAGTCGCCCGTGTGCGCAAGGCCGCCCGGAAGGCCGCCGCCACAGCCAAACGCGCCGCCGCCGCCGCTGCCGCCTCGATCGCTGTCGAGCCGAAGCAACCCGCGCGCCGTGGCCGCAAGCCGAAGGCGAAGGTCGAAGCCGTCGCCGTCGTCGAATTTCCGGCTGTTATCGACGTCGTGGCTGAAGCGGTCGAAACTCGGGCTGAAAAAGTCAAGGCTGCGCCGATCGAAATCCCCTCGGAAGCGCTCGAAATTTCCGCCGTTATCGCCACCGCCGCGCCGAAGGCACGGGGTCGCCGCCGCAAGACCGTCGCCAACGGCGTGACCGCCCATTAAGACACGTCGTCGTCAAGCAGAGGTTCAGACAGCCACCAGTGCAGTCCGGGCCGCAAGTTCAGAGCGAGTGCTTCGTAATGGAATGGAGTTACACCGCGTGATGAAGCGTCCAGTGTTTTCCGCATGCGACGAGGAGCAGGGGAGCGCGCCCCCGCGCACCGCAGACGGCGGAAGGTCCAGTGCAACAAGCCGGTAGCAGGCGTCGACGGGTTTCGTCGTCGCCCGAGCGCCGGCTTCTTTGTTGTGATGCGATCCGAATGCGGAAATATGTTTAGGGCCTATCCCTCTGATTGATTGGGAAAACAGCTCCACCTAGCGGCGCAGGCCGAGAGCGCCGATGGCGAAAGCCAGCCAGCCGCCGATGAGGGCCGCCCCGCCAGCGGGAACCACGCCGAACGGCGTCGCGAAGATCTCCGTATGGCGCGCATAGATGCCGCCCGAGAACAAGACGATCCCGACGACGAACAGCAGCGCCGCGAGGTTCAGGAAGATCGTGCCGACACGCGTCCGCCAGCCCTGCGAGATGAAGAGCACGACGCCGACGCCGAGCAGCGCAAGCGAATGCAGCGTGTGATAAAGCGCCGCCGAAGCGAACGCCTGACGCGACGCATCGGCCGTCACCTCGTGCGCGCCGATGGCTCCTGCCGCGACCGAGAGCGCGCCAAGAACTGCCGCGATGAAAATCCAGAAACGCCCCATGTCTTTACCCCCCGAAAACCCGCCGGTCGGCTTCACCCTCCGGCTCAAAACAACACGAGATACGCGGACGGGCCGCGCGAAAAAATTCCGTCAGCCAGCGGACGCGTGGCATCGCGCCCGATCCTGGAAGCCTGACCCTTGCCGCACCGTCCTACGCCAACGCGACCCTTCCGTCATCGCCAATCGAGGGAAGCGATTAACGGGCCACGAAGGAGTGTCAGGCGCTCCTTCTCACGGCCGCGCCATCGAAACGCACCACGCTGTCCGTGCGCGCGACCGCCGCCACCCCGTCTTTTAGAAGCTTGAAATTGACGGAATCGAGCAACGCCTCGAACGACGCATCTACAATATTGGGCGAGACGCCCACCGTGAACCAGCGCACGCCCGACGATTTTTCCCGGCACTCGATGAGCACGCGCGTGATCGCGTCCGTGCCGCCGGTCAGGATACGCACGCGGAAATCCACAAGTTCGAGATCCTGTATGCTCGGCTGATAGGCGCCGAGATCCTTTCTCAACGCCTGGTCGAGCGCATGCACCGGGCCATTGCCCTCGCCCGCATTCATGAGAACGTCGTCGCCGATACGCACCTTGACGACCGCCTCGGACACCGTGACAAGCTCGCCCTTCGCGTTGTGGCGGCGTTCCACCATGACGCGGAACTGATCCACGTCGAAGAAATCGGGCACCTCGCCAAGCGCCCGCCGCGCGAGAAGCTCGAAAGAGGCGTCGGCCGCTTCATAGGCGTACCCTTGCGCCTCGCGCGTCTTCACATCGTCGAGGAGCGCGGCGAGGCGCGGATCGTCCTTGTCGACCTCCATGCCGATGCGCGCGAGTTCCGCCAGGATGTTCGACCGTCCCGCCTGATTGGAGACGAGCAGCTTCCGCGCGTTGCCGACGCTTTCCGGCGGCACGTGCTCGTAGGACTTCGGCTCCTTGTTCACCGCCGAGGCATGGATGCCGCCCTTGTGCGCGAAGGCCGATTCGCCGACATAGGGCGCGTGGCGGTTCGGCTGGCGGTTCATGAGTTCGTCGAACTGGCGCGACACGGAGGTAAGCGTCTTCAGCGCGGAGGGCGTGACACGCGTCTCGAACGCGCCCGCGAAATCGTCTTTCAGCAGCAGCGTCGGGATGATCGAGGTCAGATTCGCGTTGCCGCAGCGCTCGCCGAGGCCGTTCAACGTGCCCTGCACCTGACACGCGCCGGACAGCACGGCGGAAAGCGAATTCGCCACACCCTGCTCGGTGTCGTTATGCGCGTGGATGCCGATGTGGTCGCCGGGGAGCACGCTTGTCACCGCCGCCACGATCTTCGCGACCTCGTGCGGAAGCGTGCCGCCGTTCGTGTCGCACAGCACCACCCAGCGCGCGCCCGCCTCGTACGCCGCCTTCGCGCAGGCGAGCGCGTAGTCGGGGTTCGCCTTGTAGCCGTCGAAAAAGTGCTCGCAGTCGATGATGGACTCGCGCCCGCGCTCGACCACCGCCGCTACCGATGCACGGATGGCGTCGAGATTTTCATCGAGCGTGATGCCGAGTTGCAGGTCGACATGAAAATCCCACGACTTCGCGACGAGACAGACCGCGTCCGCCTTCGCCGAAAGAAGCTGCTGGAAGCCCGGATCGTTCGAGGTGGAGCGGCCCGCGCGCTTCGTCATGCCGAAGGCGACGAGCTTCGCGTTGAGCTTCGGCGGCGCCTCGAAAAAGGCGGTGTCCACCGGGTTCGCGCCGGGATAGCCGCCCTCGATATAGTCGATGCCGAGCGCGTCGAGGCGCTTCGCGATGAGATGCTTGTCTTCGAGCGAGAAATCGACGCCGAGGGTTTGCGCACCATCGCGCAGCGTGGTGTCGAAGAGATACAGCCGCTTTTTCATAACTTGCCCAATCAAAAAGAATGCGCTCCGCGCCAGCCGGGAGCGCTGAAAATCGCGCGCGTTTTGCAAGTTTCGCCCCGTTTCCGGTCGGCGGGTTTTGCTATCGCGCGATTTCCCAGGTCGTCTCGATTTCGCCTGTCGCCGGGTTCTTCGCGTCCTTCAACGCGACGCCCATCGCGGCCAGCTCGTTGCGGATGCGGTCAGCCTCCGCCCAGTCCTTCGATTTGCGGGCCGCCAGCCGCGCGGTAATTCGCGCCTCGATCGCGTTTTCGTTCACCGCCTTCAAACGCGGATCTTCCGCAGGTTCGCCGAGGCCGAGCAGATCGAGCGCGCGAAATTTGTCGCCCGGCTCCATCTGGTGGATCGCCGAGATGGCGAGCGGCGTGTTGAGGTCGTCGGCGAGCGCATCGAGAAACGCGCTGTCGTCGAAATCGCCATCGCTCACCACGCCGTCTTCGTCAATGGCCGCGCGCCAGCGCCTGAGCAGCGAATCGCTTTCCGCGAGACCCTTCGCCGTCCAGTCCATCGGCTGGCGGTAATGCGTGCGCAGCATGTTGAGACGGATCACGTCGCCGGGCCAGTCTTTCAGCAGGTCCCGGATGGTGATGAAATTGCCGAGCGACTTCGACATCTTCTGTCCTTCGACCTGAAGATGGCCGTTGTGCACCCAGTAGTTCGCCATGACTTCGGTATCGTGCGCGCAGGTCGATTGCGCCAGCTCGTTCTCGTGATGCGGGAAGAGCAGGTCGATGCCGCCGCCATGGATGTCGAACACGGTGCCGAGGTGCTTTTCGGCCATGGCGGAGCATTCGAGATGCCAGCCGGGACGGCCGAAGCCCCACGGGCTTTCCCATCCGGGCTCCGCGCCCGTGCTCGGCTTCCAAAGCACGAAGTCCATCGCGTCGCGCTTGTAAGGCGCGACCTCGACGCGCGCGCCCGCCCGCATATCGTCGACGGACCGGCGGGAAAGTTCGCCATAATCGTCGTCCGACGGCACGTTGAACAGCACATGACCTTCCGCTGCGTAGGCGTGGCCGCGCTCCACCAGCCGTTCCACGAGCGCGATCATCTCCGCGATATGCTCCGTTGCGCGCGGCTCGATGGTGGGCGGCAACGCGCCGATGGCGGCCACGTCTGCGTGAAACTGCGCGGCGGTGTGCTCGGTCAGTTCGCGGATCGATATGCCCTCGGCTGCCGCCCGCGCATTGATCTTGTCGTCGACGTCGGTGATGTTGCGCGCATAGATGACGTGCTCGGCGCCGTAGAAATGCCGCAGCAGTCGGAACAGCACGTCGAACACGATCACGGGGCGCGCATTGCCGATATGCGCGAAATCGTAGACGGTCGGACCGCAGACATACATCCGCACGGCCTTCCCATCGATGGGCCGGAAAATTTCCTTGCGTCGTGTCCGTGTATTGTAAAGCTTAAGCTTCATAAGCCCTGGCCCTTGCTGGCGGGGCTTGTCTCTGAAACAAAAATCCTGTGCCGCGCCAGCGTTTTTCTAGCTCGCGTTGATAATGCACCGGCAGCAGATCGAAACATTTTGTCTCATGATCAGAACATCGCCGCAAATTTGTGCGAGGTCAAGCCGGACAGTGCGTGACTCGCCGATTTTGCAGTGAAATTTCGCGTGAGTGTTAAGGGCTGGTTTGCGAACGGCGGCAATCGGGGCTAATAGTTCGAGGCAGGGGCCGCCCGGCCCCGATCGGCGGCAGGTGTTATGACGACTTTCTTTCGCAGTGTGAGCCTTGTTTGCGCGTTGGCGGCGACGCTCGCCTTCGGTGTCACGGAGAGCGCGGCGCAGTGGGGCAGTTCAGGCCGTTACGATTCGTCGCCTTACGGGCAGCAGCAGCCGGTTTATGGGCAGGGGCAGGCACCTTACGGGCAGCAGACACCCTACGGGCAGGGCCAGCAGCAGACGCCTTACGGTCAGCCCTATGGAGCGCCGCCATACGGCAATCAGAACCCGCGCTGCCGCGACCTCGAAGCGCAGCTTTCAGGCGGTGGCGCAAACACGGGGCAGGACCAATTGCCTAGGATCGACGCCGACATGCGCACGGCCGATATGATATTCCGCCGCGCGCAGGCCGATGCCGACCGCTCCGACTGCTATGAGGACATGTTCCTGTTCGGCAAGACGCTGCGCCGCACGCCGCGCTGCCTCGACCTCGACCGGCAGGTGCAGGATGCGAAGGCCAATCTCACGCAGTTGAAATCGCGCCGCGACGCCATCGTGCGCGGCAGCGCGCCGCGCGCCCGCCATGACGACATCGTGGCCGAACTCGCCCGCAACCGTTGCGGCGATCAGTATTCGCGCGAATACGACGCGCAGCGCAGGCGCGACAACTCGATCTTCTCGTTCTTCAGCAATGAGGAAGATTCCGAGCCCGCCGCGCCGCGTTCGCCGTGGACCACGACGCCGACCTATGGCAGCGCGTCCACCTACCGGACGCTCTGCGTGCGTGAATGCGACGGCTTCTATTATCCGATATCCACCGCCACGGCCGAAAGCCAGTTCCAGGCCGACGCGGAGCGCTGCCAGTCGCAATGCGCGTCTCCGGCCGAACTTTATTATCACCGCTCCGATCAGGACGTGGATCAGATGGTTTCGCTCTCGGGGCGGCTCTACGTGACGCAGCCTTTCGCCTTCCGAAACCGCAAGGTTTACGTGAAGGGATGCTCGTGCAAGGCGAGCGAATATTCGCGTGAGGAAATCGCGAAGTTCGAGGAATCGCAGCGGACATCGAAGCGCGCCGATGCGAGCGGCAACAAGGCGAGCAAGGCTGCTGCGGCGGCGGCTGCTCCTTCTCCGGCGGCGCCTGCGACGACCACGGCACCAAGCGCAGGCGGCGATCCGAACTTCGCTCAGCGCATCTCGCAGGCGGTGCAGAATGCGCCTGCTACGCCGCCCGCGAGCGCCGGATCGACGCAAACCCTGCCGTCGACATCGTCGAGCGTCGCAACCGATGGCGATCTGACCGTGACCCCCATTCCGCGGAACCGCTGACCGCGCGAAATTGGCGCGCGTTGCCTGTTCGCAACCGGATCGAAAAGCGGGGCTCAAGAGCGCGTGCAGGCCGCCTGCCAACAGGAATGCCTGGAGTAGATAAAGCGCGGCCAGCAATGCACGGCGTGAGTGTCAGCGTGGGTAAAAAGAGAGCCGAATGCCACGCTTGTGGCTGTTATTCTTCTTCCTCGCCGAGCCTCTCGCGGGCCTTCCCGCGATAGCCGGTCGCGAGCACGTATAGCTCGGGGCTTTCGGCGCGGCTCGCCTTCGGCTTGATATGGCGCACGGTCGCGAAATCGCGCTTCAGCACATCGAGCAGGCTTTTCTCGCTGCCGCCCTGGAATACCTTTGCGAGGAAAAAGCCGCCCGGAGCCATCACGCGCACGGCGAAGGCCAGCGCTTCTTCGGCAAGCCCCATGATGCGCAGATGGTCGGTCTGGCGGTGGCCCGTGGTCGGCGCGGCCATGTCGGACAGCACCGCGTTCGGATGGCGTCCCGCCAGCACGTCGAGCAGGCGGTCGTCGGCGGCGGGATCGGTGAAATCCTGCTGGAGAATGGTCACGCCGGGAATGGCATCGAAGTCGAGATAGTCGAGCGCGACAACCGCGCCCCGCCCCTCGGCCGCCTTCACGCGCTCTGCGGCGACCTGGCTCCAGCCGCCGGGCGCGGCACCGAGGTCGACGACGAGGTCGCCCGGTTTCAGAAGACCGTATTTGTCGGCGATCTCCTCCAGCTTGTACGCGGCACGACTCCGATAGCCGTCGCGCTTCGCCGCGGCGACATAAGGGTCGTTCAACTGCCGCTCAAGCCATTGCCGCTGCGAGGCGGTGCGCCCGCGCGTCTTCTTCAGCTTGACCTTAAAGGATCGGTCCGGATTTTGCTCTCGCTTCGTCATGCGCCGATAATGCCGAATCGAGACGAAGTTTGCCGACATTTTTTTCGGCAAGCCCACGCTCGCGGATGGCGTCTTCGGCGATCAGCGTAGCGAGGATGCCTTCGCGCAGGCCCCGGTCGGCGACGCGCAGCGAGTTCACGGGCCAGACACGGATCATGGCTTCCATGATCGCGCAGCCCGCGAGAATGAGATCGGCCCGTTCCGCCCCGATGCAGGGCTGCGCCGCGCGCTCCGCCCAGTTCATACCGGCGATTCGTGCGGACACTTCGCGGATGCTGTCGGTCGAGAGCCAGCAGCCGTCCACCTTTGCGCGCGTATATTCCGCAAGGCCAAGATAAACGCCGGCAATGGTGGTTACGGTGCCGGACGTGCCGAGCAGGTGCGTATCGGCGCTGGCGATCTTGGCGCCGATACCGTTCGCGCGGCTGAAAGGTTCGAGTTCCGCCTGCACGAAACGCACCATGTCCTCGAACTGGAAACCCTCTGCGCGGCTCGACCCGAAACGCTCGGCGAGCGTCACCACGCCAAAGGGCAGGGATGTCCACGCCTCGATGCAATCCTGAATGCGAAGCCGGTCCTCGATGGAGATCCGCCGGGCGCGCCGCCCGGTCCTGAGGTTGAGCCAGACGAATTCCGACGACCCGCCTCCGATGTCGAAGATGAGCGCATAGTCGCTCTGCTTGTCGATAAGTGACGCGCAGCCCGAAACGGCAAGGCGTGCTTCCGTCTCCCGGCCGATGATTTCGAGCGAAAGACCCGTCTCGCGCTTCACGCGGGCGATAAAGTCCTGTCCGTTCTTCGCGATCCGGCAGGCTTCAGTCGCGACGAGGCGCGAGCGCGTCACACCGCGCCGGTTCATCTTCGCCGAGCACACCTTGAGCGCCTCGATCGTACGGGCGATAGCCTCTTCCGACAACACGCCCGACATGCTGACACCTTCGCCGAGCTTTATGATGCGCGAGAAGGCGTCGATCACGAAAAAGCCCCGGCGCGAGGGACGCGCGACGAGCAGGCGGCAATTGTTTGTTCCCAGATCGAGCGCGCCGTAAATCGCGGAGGATGAGGCTTCCGGCGCGTCGGCTGAGCGCGACATTTTTCCCGAGCGATAGACCGGCGGAGTAACCTTTATGGCCGAACGCGGGGAGGCCGTGGACGCGCAAGGGGCAACGGGAATAGGAAAAGCAGCTTCGACCGTTTCGTCGCAGACGGCGGTGTCTTGCTCTCCGAAAATGGCGCCGCCTCTTTCTCCGATGGCCAAACGAACCTCCGTCTGCGTTATTTTTCGCAGATTGTGTCTTGCCGCCCCACTAACAGAGAAGACTAACAGTTTTTTTAGCATCCGCAAACGAAAGACATCGCTTCTTCGGGCGCGCGCGGAACGCTGCGGAAAGGCCGCCGTAAAAACTTCCTTACAATTTAGCGATTGAGCGAATCGCCACCTTCGATGCAGGAGGGGAGGGTAAATCAATCCCGGCACGGAGGCTACCATGGCCCGCGTGTTCTCTTGCGTCGCGATTTCGCTCATTCTGTCCGCATGCGCAGCCGAAGCGCCACGGACATCTGTTGGCACCGAAACCCAACCATCCGCGTCAGCTTCAGCGGAAGGCCAGAAGGCGACCGGAACGACTGTAACGCAGGAACCGCCCAAAAGCATTCTTGCATGCACAGGGCTGCCACTCGCGGGCCGGAAGTGCGGTATCCCGAACATCTAGCTAGCGGGCCTGGCGTGTGCGAGGCTTGCGGTCCGGGTGCGTCGTATCCCTTGGTCTGATGCGCCGAGGTTTCGGTTTTTCGGCCGGACGATTTACGATAAAAGCCGCAACATATGTTGAAGAAAGCGTCATCGCGGGCGCACCGCTTCCGGTCGGCTCCTTCAGGGACACCGGACTTCTCGCGCTGACGGCGCTGCTCCGAGGGCCACCATGACCGCCGCCTACACGCAAAATCTCGACAAGACCCCGGCCAACCATCAGCCGCTGACACCGCTCGGATTTCTCGCCCGCGCGGCGCGGGTCTACCCCAACCATCCCGCCATCGTGCATGGCTCGAAGACCTATACCTACGCCGAGTTTTACGCTCGCTCGCGCAGGCTGGCCTCCGCGCTGTCGAAACTCGGCATCGGCAAGTACGACACCGTGTCCGTGATGCTGCCGAACGTGCCCGCGATGCTCGACGCGAAGTACGGCGTGCCGATGACGGGCGCGGTGCTGCACTCGATCAATACGCGCCTCGACGCGGCGAACATCGCGTTCATGCTCGATCACGCCGAGACCAAGGTGGTCATCACCGACACCGAATATGCGAAGGTCATGGCGGAGGCGCTGAAGCTCTCGGAAACGAAGCCCGTCGTCATCGACTATGCGGACACGGAGTTTCCGGGGCTCGGCGCTCGCCTTTCCGAAGTCGAATACGAGGATTTCATCGCTGGCGGCGATCCGGAATACGACTGGCAGCCCCCGGCGGACGAGTGGGACGCGATCACGCTCAATTATACGTCCGGCACCACCGGCAACCCGAAGGGCGTCGTCTATCACCATCGCGGCGCGTATCTGACGAGCCTCGGCAATACGCTCGCAGGGCAGATCGGCAAGCATCCGAACTATCTCTGGACGCTGCCGATGTTCCATTGCGACGGCTGGTGTTTCGGCTGGACGATCCCGCTCGTGGCGGGCACGCAGGTTTGCCTGCGTTATGTGCGCCCCGACGCGATCTGGACATCGCTTTACGAGAACGAGATCACCCATCTCTGCGGCGCGCCCATCGTGATGTCCACGATCCTCAATGCGCCCGCGGACGTGAAGCGCAAGCTGAAGCAGAAGGTGCAGTTTCTCACCGCCGCCGCGCCGCCGCCGGAGGCCGTGCTCGCCGAAATGCGCGAGGCAGGGTTCAACGTCACCCACGTTTACGGCCTCACGGAGACCTACGGTCCGGCCGTGGTGAACGAGTGGAAGACCGAGTGGGATGCGCTCGACGGGGCGGGGCAGGCGCAGAAGAAGGCGCGGCAGGGCGTGCGCTACGTGCCGCTCGAAGACCTCTCGGTTATCGATCCGCTCACGATGCAGCACGTGCCCGCAGACGGCGAGACGCTCGGGGAAGTCATGTTTCGCGGCAACGTGGTCATGAAGGGCTACCTCAAGAACAAGGAAGCCACCGAGGACGCGCTCGCGGGCGGCTGGTTTCACTCGGGCGATCTCGGCGTGATGCACCCCGACGGTTACATCCAGCTCAAGGACCGCTCCAAGGACATCATCATCTCGGGTGGCGAGAACATCTCGTCCATCGAGGTGGAAGACGTGCTGTTCAAGCACCCCGCCGTGCAGGCGGCGTCCGTGGTGGCGAAGCACGACGAGAAGTGGGGCGAGACGCCCTGCGCGTTCATCGAACTGAAGCCCGGTGCGACCGCGACGGCGGAAGAGATCATCGCATGGTGCCGCCAGCATCTCGCGGCCTACAAATGCCCGCGCCACGTGGTTTTCAACGAACTGCCGAAGACGTCCACCGGCAAGATCCAGAAATACATCCTGCGCGAGATGGCCAAGACGTCCTGAGCCACAAGAAAAAACCCTTCCGCCGGGTGGCGGAAGGGCGATTTCGAGGCCGTCGGTCGCAAAAGCCGGAGATAGCAACTACCAGCGGCGCCAATAATGGCGGCGATAGTAGTGGCGGTGCGGCCGGTGATAATAGCGATATCTGTACCGCGGATAGGAATAATAGCGGTAACGAGGATAATAGTAATACCTGCGATAGACGCGGTGTCGCGGGTAATAGCGGCGGTGGCGGTAATAACGGTAATGGACGGCAACCGCCTCCGACGCCACGGCTTCCGTCGCAATGCCCGCCGGCGTGGCCGGTGTCGCCTGTGCAGGCGCGAACAGCGCAGCGGCGACAAGCGACAGAGCGGCAAAGATAGCTTTGATCATTGTGCCTCACCTGAAAGTCTGGAATTTCAGACGTGGCGGAGCTTACCTTTTCAGGCAGTTTTATTCAAACTTTCCAGATCGGCGGGTAGTGTCTCAGTTTGAAATTTGTCCCGCCTGACGCGGGGTGGCGTTTGGGCTGGGATGACGTGATTGCCCTTATCGACGCCGCGAAGGGTGCGCCGAAAAAGCGCGACTCCTACAAGAAGAAAGCTGCCTAAAACGCCTCAAATCCGTTGACGGAATGGTAAGCCCTCCGCTATATATCTAGTTATAATACTTTCGCCCTCGGCCTACACAGCGACGGCGACAATCCTCAGCCCCTGCTGCGCTAACACGTAGCAGGGGCTTGGTTTATTTGGTTGATGATAAAAACAGCTCTCTTGATTGATGGCGGCTATGTTCGGGCTGGCGCACAGGCGGCTGGACTGGCCTACGATAACACATTCATACAAACTTTTGCGGCGTCCTGCGTACAGGCCCAGGACGAGTATCTTTTGCGAGTGCTCTATTACGATTCGCCTCAATACAAAGGCAGAGTGGCGCTTCCAGTAAGCGGAAGGTGGACGAATTTTCAAGCAAACGACAGATGGTTGGACGACCTAGCTAAGTTAGATAGGTTTGCTGTTCGTCGCGGCACGATGGGGTTCCGTGGCTGGAAATTGAAACAAATTCCATATGTGGCGAACCGACCACCGACAGACGCTGACTTCGCCCCGAACTTCGAGCAGAAGGGCGTTGATATGAGGGTTGGCCTCGACATTGCCGCTTACTCGAATAGCCATGTGGTGGACCGAATTGTTTTGGTGTCCGGTGATCAAGATATGATCCCCGCAATGAAACACGCCAGAAAGGCCGGCCTAGAAATGGTCCTTATCGAGTTGCCAGCACCAACTCAGCCAATTCACGACAATCTTAGAATACATACCGATCTGATACGATCAGTGGCTTGGCCAGCGGTTGTCGCGCAACCGGAAAATAACCAGGTTCTTCCTGCCGCTGCGGAATGAACGCAAAAGGGTCGCGTACTTTCGGGAGGCGATCCATAAATTTCCAACTGAGACGCTACCGATTGGCGTATCGGCAATCAGGTCACAGCGTCGTGCCGCGTGCGATTTACCGAACGACGCCGGTAATCGGGCGCTGAGAGCGAACCGCGACCTCGAATGGCTGGTGTCAGGGGAGCTGTCAGTTGCCTCAACTCAGTGTGAACACGACACGCTCGCGCCCCGATCCGCCGCGCGTCCAAGCCTCTTCACCGTCCGCCATCGGAACCGGACTGACGTCGACGGTGAGACCGAGCTTCGTCGCCACCTTCAACGCCTCGCCGATGTCGGCAACGAGATCGCGGTCGGGAACGCTGCCGAGGCCGCTGCCCATGAGTTCGAGCGTTGTACTGCGGAGCACAGCTGCCGGAAGCATTATCGTCTGTCCGCTGATCGAGCCGATCTGAACGAAGCGGATCGGATCCTGTCCCGCCGCATGACGTCGGCCGAGCCGTTCGACCGCGCCGAGGATCAGCGAAGCCGACGCGCCCCAAACATAGTCGAGCACGACGGTCACGCGGTCGCGCTCTATGACTCGCTCCAAGGAGGCCGCGAGCGCGTCCGGCTCCTGAGTCAGCGAGATGGCTTCATCCGCGCCAAGTCCAAGGAGCAAATCGAGCGCGGCGGCATCCCGGCCCGTGACGATCACGCGCCCCGCTCCGAGATGCCTGGCGATCGTGACCGCAAGCCGCCCCGAGGCACCGGTGGCGCCGTTGATGAGCACCGTCTCGCCCGCGCGAAGCCCGGCGCGTTGCACGAGGGCTGCCCAGGAGGACATGGCGGGGTTTGCCAGCGCCGCGGCAGTCACGTCGTCGAGATCGTCGGGGACAGGAACGCAAAGATCGGCAGGAGCCACGCACCGCTCCGCGAACGCACCAAAGGGGCGGCGCCCTGCGAAGAAATACACCCGGCTTCCGTCGTCGAGCCGTCCCACGCCGTCGATACCGGCGACGAAAGGCACTTCCTTCGGGCTTGCGTAGTGGACGCCGCTCGCCTGGATGCGCGCGAGGTTGCTGAGGCCAGCCGCCGTCACGCGGATGAGCCGTTCGCCCGTATCCGCCGAAGGCTCGGCGAAGTCGCTCCACCTTGGCGGTGACTTAAAGTCGCTTACGATCAGCGCTTTCATCGTGTGCCCCTCCCGGCCCTATCGGCAACGCATCGAGTGCCCCGATGGTGGCGAAAATGCGGAGCCATGGCCTCACCCTAACGCCGCGCCGCCGGGCAGCACGCGCGCTGCGGTTCAGATCGCGACCTGCCGGCCGATTTCCACGACCCTGTCCACGGGCAGGCGGAAGAAATCCGTCACCTGAGCGGCGTTGCGCTCCATGATCGAGAAAAGATTTTCCTGCCAGCGCGGCAATCCCTGGCCGTCCTCCCGGGGTACGACCGTCTCGCGTCCGATGTAGTAGGTCACGTCGTCGAGATTGATATCGTAGCCCCGGCTCTTGATGAGTTCGAGGATGGGCGGGATGTCCGGCCGCTCCATGAAGCCGTAATACACCATGGCGCGCCAGAAATTGTCGTCTTCCGTTTCCACCTGGAGGCGGTGTTCGGGGTTGACGAACGGCACAGGTTCGATCGAGACGTGGATCACCACCACACGCTCGTGCAGCGCGCGATTATGCTTCACGTGCCAGGCCATGACCGGCGGAACCCCCTTCTTCGAGCGCGTCATGAAAACGGCGGTGCCTGGCACCCGGGGAATGCCGCGCTCCTCGATCTCGGCGAGAAACTCGTGGATCGGCAGATATCTCGAAACGAGGACGGCCATGACCGCGCGCCGCCCCGAATGCCATACCCACATCAGACCCGCTATGAGGGCGGCGAGCGTCAGGGGAACCCAGCCGCCGTCCAGCATCTTCGCCGAGTTGGCGATAACGAAGGCGCAATCGACGATGATGAAGCACGCCGCGAGCAGCGCCGAAAGCCGCGGGTCCCAGCCGAGATATTCGCGCATCGCGATATAGAGCAGGAACGAATCCATGAGCATGGTGGCGGATACGGCGATGCCGTAAGCGGCGGCGAGATTGTCGGCCTCGCGGAACGAGATCGTCAGGCCGATGGTGATCACCATCATCGTCCAGTTCACCACGCCGATGTAAATCTGACCGTAGCCGAGCGCCGAGGTCTGCGTGATGTTGAGACGGGGCAGCCAGCCGAGCTGGATTGCCTGCCGTGTCATGGAGAACGCGCCGGTTATGACCGCCTGACTGGCCACGATGGTTGCAATTGTCGCGAGGATGACCAGCGGGATGAGCAGGTCCCGGGGGCACAGCGCATAGAAGGTGTTCTCCGCGATGGGCGTTCCGTCGAGCACGAGCGCGGCCTGCCCCGCGTAATTGAGCACGAGGCAGGGGAAGACGATGAAAAACCACGCCATCTGAATCGGTCGTCGCCCGAAATGCCCCATATCCGTATAGAGGGCCTCCGCGCCCGTGACGCAAAGGAACACGCCGCCAAGGATCAGGAACGACGTCAGACCGCCTTCCAGAAGGTAGTAAAGACCGTGCGCCGGGTTGAGCGCGGCCAGCACCGAGGGGTTCTCCCAGATGCCGCCGATGCCGAGCAGTCCCAGCGTCGCGAACCAGACGAGCATGACCGGCCCGAAAAGGCGGCCGATGGTGGCCGTTCCGCGCGGCTGCACGAGGAACAGCAACACGAGAATGACGATCGTCGCGGGCAGGATGTAGGGCTCGAAGCTGTGCGCCTTGATCGCCAGTCCTTCGAGCGCGGAAAGCACCGATATGGCGGGCGTTATGACGCCGTCGCCGTAGATGAGGGCTGCTCCGGCGAGGCCGACCATGACAACGAAGGTTCGCTTCTGGCGCGGGCTGCCGAGGCCCTTGCGACCACGGCTCAAGAGCGCCATCAAGGCCATGATGCCGCCTTCACCGTGGTTGTCGACGCGCATCGCCACGGCGATGTACTTCACCGACGTCACGATGATGAGTGTCCAGATGATGAGCGAAAGCGAACCGAGCACCATGGCGCGGTCAACCACCTGGTGGCCGCTCGCGCCGAGCACGATCTTGAGCGTATAAAGCGGACTCGTACCGATATCGCCGAAGACGACCCCAAGGGCTGCGAGAGCCATGGCTTTCGTCTGCCCTTGCGGCACTGCCGCTACGCCTTGTGGCTCAGCAGCGACCTGACCCTGGATATTCATCACCACCCGAGCTCTTTCGAATCCTCCACGAGCGGCGCAGCTTTAACAGGGATTTGAGCCTCGTGCATCGTCAACTTTGCGAGCAGGCCGCTGTCGCCGATTTACGGCGCCGCCACGACAAGTGCCCAGAACCGCTTGAACTTCGTGTCGGGCTTGTATTCGAACGCGATGCCCATGTGTTTCGCGTCGGCGAGCAGCAGGTTTCGGCTATGCGGCGGACTGTTCTTCCAGCCTTCGATGATCTGGGCGACGGATGTCTGCCCCGCGCCGATGTTTTCGGCTGCGAGCCGATACCGGTAGCCCGCCATGGTCAGGCGCTTGCCGACATCGGCGCCGCCGGGGCCGACATGGGACATCTTGTCGGTCTTCGCCATGTTTTTCGCCAGGATCTGGGCGGCTTCGGTCGCGTGCGTCTCCAGGGAGAGCTGAGAGAGCCCCTGCGACGCGCGGTAGTCGTTCACAAGGCGAAGGGCCTCGTTCGGATCGAGATTGTCCGGCTGCTGCCCGATTGGCGGCTTCGACGCCGCGTCGCCCGAACTGAATGCTGACGAGAAGTTCGACCATATCCCGGAAATACCGGACGACGACCCCGAACTAGGTGCGGTGGACGCGGTGGACGCAGCGACCGGCCCTGCGGCCAACGCGGCGTTGGGCGGCTCCGCATCGGAAAGACTGCCGCCAAATCCTGACAACGACGGCAAAGCGCTTGTAGCTGCGCATCCGCCGAGACTCGCGCAAAGCGCGAACAAACCAAGAGTACGCCACATGACATCGGCCCCCGGAACAATGCCGATTATGTCAAATCGTGGTTAACGAACGCTTGACCCCCCACCGGCAAATTCCCGTATCGCGCGATAAAGACAATATCGTGATGATTTGATCGAAACACGCCGCTCGCGCGGTCGATGCCGCATTCAGTCGTCATGGTTATGCCTTTGTTCGGCCGCCCGTTCGACGCGCCTCTCGCTTGTGAGTTCGCCCGCGCGGTTCGCCAGATCCTGAAGGTTCTGGATGAACTGGCCGCACACGAACAGCAGCGCGTAGATACGCTGCGTGTCGGCGCTGGCCGATGACAGACGGCCATCCTTGATCGCCTTGTCGAGCGTCGCCCGATAGTCTTCGAGCGCGGCCTGAACGGCTGCGGGAGAGGTCGGTTGTTCGCCCTGCGGAAGGGATTGGGAAACAGCCGTAAGCCAACCCGCAAGCGTCCCGAGAAGCGTCAGAAGCGGCGGTTCGAGCGCCTCGCGCAGCGTTTCGGGAAACGGCTCGCGCAACACGCGTCCGAGCATGGCGATATCGTGACGAAGTCGCCTCAGGGTGCGCACGAGCGATTCCGGATCGGGGCCATCGGCGAGGCGGTTCTGCCGTTCCACGCTGGCCTCCGCCGCGCGTGCCTCGGTCTGGGCGATCTGAACGCGGAGGTCGTTGTGAAGCACCCTGAGCGCCTCGACGGGCACGCCGCGCGCCCCGGAGGCCTGAAGCAGGCATACGATCGCCGCCATGTCCGCAATGGACTTGCTCGCCGAGCCAACGAGAAGCGCATGCGCCCGCGCGGGCAACACGACGAGCGCGACGAGGACGGCCGAGAGGCTGCCGACGCTGATTTCAAGGACGCGCTCGATCGCGGCGTCAAACGGGTCCGTCGGCGGCAGGGTCGATCCCATGAGCACGATGATGGCGGTGATGGGGGCGACGCGCCAGTCGGGACGGAACGCGGTCAGGAGCGCGAGCGGCGCCACTGCCGCAACCAGCGCCAGGGCGAGCGCCGCCATCGTGCCGTGCGGGATCAGGACCGCCACGACCGCGCCCCAGAACGCGCCGCCGACGGTGCCGAGCAGCCGGTACATCCCGGCGCGATACGAGCCGCCGATGCTTCCCTGAATGACGATGACAGCCGAAAGCGCCGCCCAGTAAACCTGAGATAGATTGAGTATCGCACCGACAAGGATGCTGAGCAGCGCAGCGATCGTCATGCGCAGGCTGAACTTGAACTTGCCCCTGTTTGCCAGAAAGAACGCCACCATCTCTTGCCGTCGCCTGTCACCCGTCGATGCCGCCGAAAAGACGCGAGCCGGAACCTCGGCTTCAGAGCGCCGCGACCGGCGAGACAGCACGCCGCTCGCATGCGCGCGTCATCGGTGGTAAATTGAAGTCCCTATAACCGGACCCGTACATCATTCCATGCACAGACTCATCGACGGCGTTCTGCGTTTTCAGACAGAAATCCACGGTAAGCGCAAGGAACTGTTCAGCGAACTCGGCGAGCGCCAGAAGCCTTTTGCCGTGTTCATCGCCTGCTCCGACAGCCGCGTCGTGCCCGAGCTGCTGACGCAATGCGATCCGGGCGATATCTTCGTGATTCGCAACGCGGGCAACATCATCCCGTCCTATGGCCCCGCGTCGGGGGGCGTTTCCGCCAGCATCGAATACGCCGTTCAGGGGCTCGGCATTCCGAACCTCATCGTATGCGGCCATTCGGATTGCGGCGCGATGAAAGCCATCCTGCGCGAAGACAAGCTCGACAAGATGCCGGCTGTGGGCGCCTGGATCAAACACGCAGCCGCCGCGAAAGAGATCGTCGAAGCGCGTTTTTCGCCCGAGGAGGCCGAAAAGAAGCGCCTGGATGCCCTCGTGCATGAAAACGTGCTGTGCCAGCTCCGCAATCTGGCGACGCACCCCGCGGTAGCGGCGAAGCTTGCGGCGGGCCAGCTCAGTCTGCACGGGTGGGTCTACAATATCGACAGCGGGACCGTGGACACGTTCGACGCCGAAAAGCAGGAGTTCGTGACGTTGACGAGAGATTCGACCGCGCAGGCGACGCCGAAGCTCATCGTGCGGTACGCGCAGTCCGGGAAATAGCGAAAGGGCATCGGCCCGAAGCGGCTACCTTTGCCGGGTTGTGGGGTGATCCCACAGCCCGGCCGGAACGTTTAGGCCACATCGCCCTTGTCGAGGCCGCCGATGTGGTACTGCGAGTAAAGCTCAAGCCCGAGCTTCTCGACGAGGCCGAGCTGCGTCTCAAGGAAGTCGATGTGCTCTTCCTCGTCGTGCATCAGTTTCTCGAACAGATCGCGCGACACGTAATCCTTCACGGAGTGCGAGTATGTTGCGGCTTCCTGATAGAGCGCGCGCGCGCCGATTTCGGACTGAAGGTCGGCTTCGAGAATTTCCTTCACCGTCTGGCCGATCCGCAGCGGATCGAGAACCTGCAGGTTCGGGAAGCCGTCGAGGAAAAGGATACGCGCGGTGAGCTTGTCGGCGTGCTCCATCTCCTCGATCGATTCCTTGCGCCAGTACTTGGCAAGGGAGAGGAAGCCCCAATTGTCGAGCATGCGATAATGCAGCCAGTACTGATTGATCGCGGTCAGTTCGGATCTGAGGCCCGCGTTCAGATATTCGATGACTTTTGGGTCGCCCTTCATTCTGTTCTCCGAGTGTGAGGCAGGCTGGCTGCGGTGGGAATCGCGACGCGATCATGCAGCAGAATCTCGGAAGGGCCGTTTCAAAATCAATGCTGGAAATGGACTAATTCTAAAGAGCTCACAGAAAATTCAACGGCGTGGCAAATACCTAGCCGCGCAGGAAGCCCGATCAGGCGACTTTCGCGACTGCCGTTTGCTCCATCGCATGACGCTCGGCCTTGCCTTCGTCCATCGCATCGCGGAGCGACCGCGTGCAGCGACCGCACTTCGCCGTGCAGCCGAAATGCCGATGGACCTGACATGGCGTGCGCGGCGGGTTCGGACTCGACATCGCCGACCGAACCGCTTCATCACTCAACACGTTGCAGGAACAGATGATCATTGTGCCGGTTAACTTCGTTTTCACTTGCCCATACCGATTAAATACGCAAGCGATCCGATCTTCGCAATAAAAATCAGCGTTTATAATCGTTCTAAGAAATCAATACTCCGAACACGGCGAAACAAGACTGCCGGTCGAGACAGAAGAAACGAAATTATAATAATTCTAAGTTGGGAAAGCTGCCGACATCTTCACTGTAGCCTTCGCGACAAAAGCCGACAAAAGCCATTCGACGGCGCAAGGCGGGCGTCCACCCGCAGACATGCAAGGGCGGCACCGCGCCCGCGTCGGCGTAGGAAGGCGGTGTCTCGGCATAAGGGACAGGGCGGCGTCGGAAAGGGCGATCCCGCGCCCGCCGTCAAGCGTCGGCGGCCGCCTCTTCATAGGCGAGCGATGCCTCGAACCAGGCATCCTCGGCGGCCTTGAGATCCTTCAGCAACGCCGCGCGGTCGAGCGTCAGCGCGCGGGCCTTGTCCGGCTCGCGTTCGTAAAACGTGTGATCGGCGAGGCGCTCGTCAATCGCGGTCATCTTCTTCTGGAGATCGTGAACCCGCTTTTCGAGATCGGTCATCTGCTTCTTGAGCGGCGCCAGTTCGGCGCGGCGCTGCGCGGTCTGGCGGCGCTCTTCCTCGCGGCTTTTCTTCGCCTCCGCCGGGCGTTCGCCGCCGCTGGCCTTCGCGGCCTGCTTCGCCGCCGCGAGGCTTTCCGCGCGATAGCTTTCGAGGTCGCCGTCGTAAGGCGCTACCGTGCCGTTGCGGACCACCCAGAGGCGATCCACCGTCGCTTCCAGCAGATGCCGGTCGTGGCTGATGAGGATAACCGCCCCTTCGTAATCGTTCAGCGCATGGATCAGCTCCTCGCGGCTGTCGACGTCGAGATGGTTCGTCGGCTCGTCGAGGATCAGGAGATGCGGCGCGTGGAAGGTAGCGAGCGCGAACAGGAGCCGCGCCTTCTCGCCACCGGAGAGCTTTTCCGACGCCGTGTCGGCCTTGTCGGCGCCGAAGCCGATGGACGCCACCCTCGCGCGCTTCTGCGCTTCGGTCGCGTCGGGCATGAGTTCGGCGATGTGATCGTAGGCCGAGAGCTTCGGCCGAAGCTCGTCGAGCTGATGCTGCGCGAAATAGCCGTATTCCAGCTTGTTCGACGCGCGCCGTTGGCCGTCGATGGGCGCGAGCTTGCCGCAAAGCAGCTTCGCGAGCGTGGACTTGCCGTTGCCGTTCGATCCGAGCAGCCCCACGCGGTCGTCGGCGTCGAGGCGCAGGTTGATGCCCCGCAAGATGGGGCGCGCCGGATCGTAACCGACGCTCGCGCCCTCGATGCGGATCAGCGGATTGCCGAGCGGGCGCTCGGGCGACGGGAAGCGGAACGGTACCACCTGCGCGTCGACCTCGGCGGCGATGGGCTGTAGCCTCGCCAGCGCCTTGAGGCGGCTTTGCGCCTGTTTCGCCTTCGTGGCCTTCGCGCGGAAGCGCTCCACGAACGCCTCCATGTGGCGGCGCTGGTCGTCCTGGCTTTTCTTCAGCTTCAGTTGCAGGCGTTGCTGCTCGCGGCGCGTCTCCTCGAAGCGGTCATAACCGCCCGTATAGAGGGAAAGCCGCTTGTCGTTGAGATGAAGGATGCTGTTGACCGCGTTGTTCAGCAAATCGCGGTCATGGCTGACGATCAGCACGGTATAAGGGTAGCTTGCGATGAAGTCTTCGAGCCAGAGCACGCCTTCGAGGTCGAGATAGTTTGTCGGCTCGTCGAGCAGAAGGATGTCGGGCGCGGCGAACAGCGCGCCCGCGAGCGCGACGCGCATACGCCATCCGCCCGAGAATTCGCTGCACGAGCGCTGCTGAGCCGCCTCGTCGAAGCCGAGCCCCGAAAGGATGCGCGCCGCGCGCGAAGGCGCGGAATGCGCGTCGAGGTCGGCAAGGCGCGTGTGGATTTCGCTGATGCGATGCGGGTCGTGCGCCGTCTCGGCCTCGGCGGTCAGCGCCGCAAGTTCCGTATGCGCGGCGAGCACCGTATCGAGCAGCGTTTCCGGGCCGCCCGGCGCTTCCTGCGAGACATGAGCAAGGCGCGCGTTCCTTGGCAAGCCGATGCTGCCGCCGTCGGGCGCGATCTCGCCGGCGATCAGGCGCAGAAGCGTCGTCTTGCCGGTGCCGTTGCGCCCGACGAGACCGACCTTGTGCCCTTCCGGTATCGCCGCCGTCGCGTTCTCGAACAGCGGCCGTCCCTCGATGCGGAATGATAATTCATTGATATGCAGCATGCGCAGACCATGCTGCGGTTACGGCGCTTG
Source organism: Rhodomicrobium sp. (assembly GCF_047605405.1). Lineage (NCBI taxonomy): Bacteria > Pseudomonadati > Pseudomonadota > Alphaproteobacteria > Hyphomicrobiales > Hyphomicrobiaceae > Rhodomicrobium > Rhodomicrobium sp. The sequence goes on from NZ_JASGFR010000007.1 coordinate 61,646, forward strand.
TGCAAGCGCCGAGATTGGGCATTTCAGCCGGAAGCAATGTCAAATAAATCGCAGAAGAGGTGCGATCCAATAAGGATCGCACCTAAGACCCTCTGCACATTGTAGCGCAGTCAGTTTTTTCCCGAACTGATGGCCCGTAGCGTGATGGCTCTCTCGCGGTCTTTGGTGCTCTCGCCGGCTCTGTACGGTTACGGGCGGAACGGATGGCAAAGTATCGCCTTGATGGCAGCACCGCCTTCCATCGGCTTGTGTTCCGGTGCTGTTGATGTGGCTCGTTCAGCAATCTCGTCAAGACGTCTGAGGGGGCGGGAGGATGCGGGGGCTTGAACTCCCGAGCGAGAAAGTGGTTTATTGGCCACAGCTAGAAGCCCACAACACGCAAGTTTCGCCGCCGGGCGAGCAAAAACGTCCGGCCCTCACAATATTGAGCGGCATGTTATCTCAGTCTCTCCCCATAGAAACCACCTCCCGCCGCGAAACGGCATCCAGCGGCGACAGTTGGAAAAGCTTCGAGGTTTCGCCCGGCGATCCGCAAACGCGCCTGCTTGTCCTTTGCGATCACGCGACGAACCTGATGCCCTCCGAATACGGGACGCTCGGTCTCGACGACGTGCAGCTCAACCGGCACATTGCCTATGACATCGGCGCGCTCGGTGTCGCGCGCGAGATCGGCCGCCGCCTTGGCGCCACCGTCGTCTCGACGCGCTTTTCACGGCTGCTCATCGATCCCAATCGCGGCGAGGACGATCCGACGCTCATCATGCGCATTTCCGATGGCGCGCTCGTTCCCGGCAATGTGCGCGTCGACGAAACCGAGAAGGAGCGGCGCATCCGTGCCTTCTTCCGGCCCTACCATGCCGCCGTCGCCGCCGAGATCGACGCCGTGCTCGCGCGCGGGCAGATCCCCGTCATCTTCTCGATGCACAGCTTCACCAATGTCTGGCGCGGGGTGCCGCGCAAATGGCACGCGGCCGTCTTGTGGGACAAAGACCCGCGCCTGCCGGTTCCTGTGCTGAAGCAGCTTCGCGAGCGGACTGGCCTCGAAATCGGCGACAACGAGCCCTATTCCGGGCATCTGCGCAACGATACGATCTTCCGTCACGCGACGCTGCGCGGCCTGCCGAACGTGCTCGTCGAGGTTCGCCAGGATCTCATCCGCGAGGAGGCCGGGCAGATCGAATGGGCCGCGATCCTCGCCGACAGTCTCGCCGCCATTCTTGCCGATCCGGCGCATGCGGAGCCGCTCTCGCGCCTCGAATATCATGAATCGCGCTCGGACGCGGAAGCCGACCGCGTGATGGAGCGCGTCGAAAAGGGCGACGTGGAAGCGGCAAGCGGCGAGGAAACCGCAGGCGGAGACTAGCTGGCCTGCTGAGTCGCCCGATGACGCAACCCTGTATGTTGCGCATGTCCACAGCCGCGACCGGGAGGTGGACGGCTGGCGCTGCCACGTTGAACGCAAAGTCTCACGGCTATAGTGTCGCGCCTCAAAATCGGTTCGGGCGCGCGGGGCGTCCCGGGCCTTGAGACAATGCGAATTTCGCCGTGACCGAATGGCTTCGGCGGGAAGAACAGGAGAGCGGCGTGGACGACGCATCAGGGTTCGACGGCGGAGCGGATATCGGGTTGAGCGGCGGCAGCATCGACAAGTCGGCGAAGGAGCAACTCCGTACGGTCGTCGAGCGCATCGAGCGCCTTGAAGAAGAAAAAGCCGCGCTCGCGGGCGACATCAAGGACATCTATGCCGAGGCAAAGGCAAACGGCTTCGACACCAAGGCGCTGAAGAAGATCATTTCGCTGCGCAAGAAGGACGCGCAGGAGCGGCAGACCGAGGAAGCCATCCTCGCGACATATATGCACGCGCTCGGCATGCTCGAATAAGCTGCGCGCGGGCTTCGGTCCGCGCTTCAGAGCGAGGATCGTCTGGAGTGCGTCCGGTAGAACGTGAAACGATTTCGGTCGCGCGTCGAACAGGGAGATGGGTCGCGCTTTCGGTTCCATCGAGGGCCGATTCTATGGCCGCCGTTCGCCGCCGGAGAACACGGCTTTCGCGATGATGCGGCCCGCATTCGCCGCCTGCGTTCGGAGTTTCCGCCAGTCGAAGCCCTTGTCGATGTCCTGAAGCGTGCGCACGAGTTGTGCGCGCTGCGCCTCGGGCATCTTCTCCGTGATCGCGGCCCAGATGGCATCGACATTATAGAGGCCCACCCCGGTATCGAGGCAGGCGGCGATGGTGTCCTCGTCGGAAAAGCCAAGGTCGGCGTCCGCCGCTTCGAGCGCGCCGCGGATCGAGGCCGACTTTGGGTTCGACGCATCGTCGAGATCGTAGGGCGGTGACCACGCGCGCGCGGGCCGCAAGCGATCCACGTGGCTCAGCACCAACAGCATCGGCGGGCGGCGGCGGTTCGGCCGTTCGGCGAAATGTGCCCGGATGGCTTCGAGCGCGCGCGCGTCGAGGTCGCGGTCGGGGCGCATCGCGCTCGCCACCCAAACGACGAGATCCGCGTTCGCCGCTTCCTCCACCAGCACCTGCAAGGGCTCGGCGGTGCTGTCGAGGCCGGGGCTGTCGAGAAGCAACGCCTGGGGCACGCCCTCGCGTTTCAGTTCATAAGCCGTGAAGCCGTTCGTGAGCGGAAGCACGTCCGAGCCCGCGCGGATTTCGGAAAGAAGCGCGTTCACGAGGCTCGACTTGCCCGCGTTGACCTGCCCGCCGATGAGGAGGCGCAACGGCTCGGCCTCCACCTTCGCGGCGGCGCGGCGGTCGCGTTCCGTGGCCTCGGTCACATGCGCCTGAAGGTCTTCCGGTTCGACACGCAGGCGTCCGCCGTAAAGGTCGATGGCGGCGCGTCCAACCTCTTTGACATAGGCCCGCGCGAGCCGCTTCGCGAGTTCCTCGCGCCCCCAGCGATACATCTGGTTCGACATGCGCTCGCGCAGTTCCTGCGTGACGGCGGTCGCCGGGTTCAGCATGCGGATGATGCGCCAGATGTCGTAACCCTTCTGCGCCACATCGATCAGGGAGCGATACTCATAAATGCGGATCATCTGCCCGATGGTGAGCTTGTCTCCCAGCGGGATGTTGTTCGCCACCACGGGCTTGAGGCGCACGGCAACCTGCTCAACGATGGTCAGGGCTTCCGGCGCGGTAAATTCCCACAGCGGTTTTTCCTGCTCGGGGTGGAGTTTCCGCGCGACCGCGTCGATGGTCCGCTTGCCGAGCGCCCAGAATGCGGACCAACTCGTCAGATCGTCCACCTTCACCGTGTCGGCGACATCGAGCACCGCATCCCACGCCTGCGTCTCGCGCGGGCTCCAGCTATCGGCTGCGGCGTCCTCAGGAAGCTCCACGTCGCGCGGCCCGCGCAGCGGAATGTCGAGGCGACGGAACATGGCGAGCTGAAACAGAAAGGCGAGGCCGACAAAGGCGAAAGCGCCCGCGACCCAGTAAAGCGCGTATCCCTTTTCCCACAGCCACAGGCCGCCAAGCGGGATCAGCGTCAGCGAGGGCAGCGCAAAACACAGCGCGACGAGGGCGACGCGAAGCCAGAGCAGATTGTCCTTGCCACCGCTCATGCGCGAGCGCCTTCCGGCTTGCGGTCGTCCTCCGACTTCGCACGAAACCGGAAAGCTTCCGACAGCGCGGCGGCATAGGCTTCGGCCACGCCTTTCGGGTCGCTCTGCCCGAGACGGCGACGCGCGAGGAAATAGCAGGCCGCCTTGCCGATGGCGAATGTCGTGGCGAAACTCGTGGCGGCTGCCGCCGCCGCGCCCGCCGTCTGCCCGTAGCCCGGAATGAGTTTCGCGAGCTGGCGCGCGCCGAACGCCGCCGCCATGCGCGTCACGACCGCCGCGCCGAGGCATGCGCCGAATTCCGACAGCGTGCGGCGATTCCATTCCACATCGTAAATCCGGGCAAGGCTGTGCAGCATCTTGGCCTGGACCACGGGAACGGCGACCGCGCCTGCCAGCGGAACCACATCGGCGGCGGCAGCGGCGCTTGAATAGCCGACGATATGAGGATGAGCCTCGCGCGACAGGGTGTCTCCGGCCCTGCTGCTGCTATCCTTCAGGGCCGCGACGATGCTGGCGGGCGCGGCTTTTTCGAGCGCCGCCAGAAGCTGGGGCAGGCCGTAATTCACCGGGTCGAAACCGTCGTCCTGCTGTGTGAAATCGATGGGCACGAACAGCACGAGACCGTCGCCCGGCAGACCGGCAAACAGCCCGCGCTGGTGAGCAAGGCTTCTGGCGAGGTCCGGGGGCACCGGACCAAGCACCTCAAGCGCGGCGCCCGGCTCGCCGTAGGGATATGCAGCAGGATGGCCTTCACCCGTCTTGTAGCCATCGTGCAGCGTGGTCTGCGCGACGACGACGGGCCAGCCGGGATGACGCGCGCGCGCCGCCGTCACCGCGCTCAAGACCGCATCCTGCTGCGGATCGAGCGCCTTCATCACCGCAAGAATCAGATGCGACTGGCTCTCATGCACCGCGATGTCTTCGGCGGGATCGTACCCCGTTTCACCGAGGCCGCGCGTATCGAGGAAACGAATCACCGGGGCATCGGCGGGGAAGTCGAAGATCTGCGCGGTCCTCGTGCAAGGCTTGTAGCCTTGCCCGACCTCCGCCGCAGTTACGCCCGTGAGCGCGCGGACGATGGACGTCTTGCCGGACTGTACCTTGCCGATGAGCCAGATGACCGGTGCCCGGCTCTTCGCAAGCTCCGCCACCCTCTCGTCGGACGGGCCACCCGCTGCCTGCGGCGTGAGCACATTGTCGCGCACGACATTCCAGCTTCGCGCCAGGGTGCCTTCAAATTCTTCTCGCCAGGTCATCGCCGCCGGTTCCGCTCATGAAACGAGCTATCATTTTGCCCCGTGAAACACCGGCGAAGCGGTGTTTTCTCAAGGATGCGCGATATTATATAGGGACTAACGACGCCGTTACAGGTCCGGCCGCATCGGGTCGCTGGCCGGTCGTTCGCCCGCTGGCGCGGCGGAGTTTCGCCAGCCTTGCGGGACATTGCAGACTTGTCACGGTTCTAAAATTCTGGCACGCTTCAACCCGTTGGCGCGATAGCCTGGGCAATGCTCGGCCCGTGAACCATTTGTTCAGGAAACAAATGCGTTTCGGGATCGGGCTTTTGCGTGCCTGAATGACAACTGGGCAGGGGACGACACGAAATGACTACGGGCGGCATTGACAGCGGAAAATACGGTAGCGAAGCGGCAAAGACCGCGACGCGAAAACATCGCCGCTAGAAGCCGCGCGCGCGGTACGGTTCGATAGCGCGCCCGACGAACGATATAGAACCGACTCCTCATTAAAAATCCCTTGCGAATTCCTAGAGCCATGACCGATACCGCGATGCCTTCTTGTAACAGCTCCCATTCCGCCCACGGCTTTCCCGAGCCGCAGGGGCTCTATCATCCCTCGCGCGAGCACGACGCCTGCGGTCTCGGCCTCATCGCCAATATCAAGGGCGTGAAGAGCCACGCAATCGTGCAGGACGCGCTCAAGATCCTGCTCAACCTCGAACATCGTGGCGCGGTGGGCGCGGACCCGCTCGCAGGCGACGGCGCGGGTATCCTCGTGCAGCTCCCGCACGATTTCTTCGTCGCGGAAGGCGAAGGGCACGGCTTCAAGCTGCCGGAGCCCGGATATTACGGCGTCGGCCAGCTCTTCATGCCGCAGAACCCCGAGGTTCGCGCGAAGTGCGAAACCGTTGTCGAGACGGTGCTCGCCGAGCAAGGCTTGCCGTTCATCGGCTGGCGCGATGTGCCGGTCAACAATGAGTCGCTGCCGGAGATCGTGACCGCGACCGAGCCGTTCCAGCGGCAGGTCTTCATCGGCCGCCCGCATTGCATCTCGGACGAAAGCGCCTTCGAGCGCGCGCTCTACGTTGCGCGGCGCATCATCTCGAATCGCGTGCGTGCCGAAATCGGTGCGGACATCAACTTCTATCCCGTGTCGTGCTCCTGCCGGACCATCGTCTACAAGGGCATGTTCCTGTCGTATCAGCTCGGCGAATATTACAACGACCTGCATCATCCGCTGTTCGCGTCAGCGCTCGCGCTCGTGCATCAGCGTTTCTCCACCAACACCTTCCCGTCCTGGAAGCTCGCGCACCCTTACCGCATGGTCTGCCACAACGGCGAGATCAACACGCTGCGCGGCAACGTGAACTGGATGGCGGCCCGGCAGGCGAGCGTCTCGTCGCCCCTGTTCGGAGGCGAGATCCAGAAGCTCTGGCCGATTTCGTATGAGGGCCAGTCCGACACCGCCTGCTTCGACAACGCTCTCGAATTCCTGACGCAGGGCGGCTACAGCCTCGCGCACGCCATGATGCTGCTGATTCCCGAAGCCTGGGGCGGCAACACCCTCATGGACGAGAAGCGGCACGCCTTTTACGAATATCATGCCTCGCTCATGGAGCCGTGGGACGGCCCGGCAGCGATCGCGTTCACGGATGGCAGGCAGGTCGGCGCGACGCTCGACCGCAACGGCCTTCGCCCGGCCCGTTACGTCGTCACGACCGACGACCGCGTCATTCTGGCTTCCGAGGCAGGCACGCTGCAGGTGCCGGAAGAGAAGATCGTCCACAAGTGGCGGCTTCAACCCGGCAAGATGCTGCTGATAGACCTCGACGAAGGCCGCATCATCTCCGACGACGAGATCAAGACCGAACTCGCCAGCATGCGTCCGTATCAGGAGTGGCTGAAGCACGGGCAGGTGCGCGTCGAAAGCCTGCCAGCCGTTACGTCGTCGCAGCCGAAGACGAACGTTTCGCTGCTCGACCGTCAGCAGGCGTTCGGCTACACGCAGGAAAGCTGGAAGTTCCTGCTCGCGCCGATGATCGAGACGGGACAGGAAGCCATCGGCTCGATGGGCACCGACACGCCCATCTCCGCGCTGTCGTCGCGACCGAAGCTGCTCCACACCTATTTCAAGCAGAACTTCGCGCAGGTCACGAACCCGCCCATCGACCCGATCCGCGAGGAATTGGTGATGAGCCTCGTGTCGTTCATCGGCCCGCGCCCGAACATCCTCGACCTTCAGGGCACATGGAAGCTGAAGCGGCTTGAGGTCTCGCAGCCGATCCTCACGAACGAAGAGCTGGAGCGCATCCGTCACATCGCGGATCACCCCGACACGCCGTTCCGCACGGTCACGCTCGACGCGACCTACGGCGCGGACCTTGGCGCACCGGGCATGGAGCGCGCGCTGGACCTCCTGTGCAAGCGCGCGGAGACTTCAGTCCTTCAGGGCTGGAACATCATCATCGTATCCGACCGCGAAGCCAGCGCCGACCGCATCCCGATCCCGAGCCTGCTCGCGACGAGCGCGGTGCACCATCACCTTATCCGCAAGGGCCTGCGCACGTCGGTCGGCCTTGTGGTCGAAACGGCCGAGGCGCACGAGATCCATCAGTTCGCGGTGCTCGCGGGCTTCGGCGCGGAGGCCATCAACCCTTATCTCGCCTTCGAAACGATCGAGGCGAAGCTCGGCGAGCTTTCAAAGCCGATATCGAAGAAGGAAGCCGAGAAGCGCTATGTGAAGGCCATCGGCAAGGGACTGATGAAGGTGATGTCCAAGATGGGCATCTCCACCTATCAGTCCTATTGCGGCGCGCAGATCTTCGATGCCGTTGGCCTTCGCTCTGACTTCGTGAACAAGTATTTCACCGGTACGCAGACAGCCATCGAGGGCGTCGGGCTGGAAGAGATCGCGCGCGAAACCGCCGAGCGTCACCGCCTTGCGTTCTCCGACGCGCCGGTCCTCAAGGACACGCTCGATGTCGGCGGCGAGTACGCCTATCGCGTGCGCGGCGAGGATCACGCCTGGACGCCCGACACCGTCGGCGACCTTCAGCACGCTGTGCGCGGCAATTTGCCGGAGAAATATCGCTCTTTTGCGAAGAACCTCAACGAACAGGCCGAGCGCCTGATGACCATTCGCGGCCTGTTCCGCATCAAGGAAGCGGCCGAACTCGGGCGCGCGCCTGTGCCGGTCGACGAAGTTGAGCCGGCGAGCGAGATCGTGAAGCGCTTTGCCACGGGCGCGATGTCCTTCGGCTCGATCAGCCGTGAGGCGCACACCACGCTCGCCATCGCGATGAACCGCATCGGCGGCAAGTCGAACACGGGCGAGGGCGGCGAGGAAGCCGACCGCTTCAGGCCGCTCCCGAGCGGCGACAGCATGCGTTCGGCCATCAAGCAGGTCGCCTCGGGCCGCTTCGGCGTGACGACGGAATATCTCGTCAACTCCGACATGATGCAGATCAAGGTGGTGCAGGGCGCGAAGCCGGGCGAAGGCGGCCAGCTTCCGGGCCACAAGGTGGACGAAACCATCGCGAAGGTGCGCCACTCGACGGCGGGCGTGGGCCTCATCTCGCCGCCGCCGCACCATGACATCTACTCCATCGAGGATCTGGCGCAGCTTATCTTCGACCTGAAGAACGTGAACCCCGAAGCCGACGTCAGCGTGAAGCTCGGTTCCGAAGTGGGCGTGGGCACGGTTGCGGCGGGTGTCGCCAAGGCGCGCGCGGATCACATCACCATCGCGGGCTTCGAGGGCGGCACGGGCGCGTCCCCGCTGACATCGATCAAGCATTGCGGCAGCCCGTGGGAAATCGGCCTCGCCGAAACGCAGCAGACGCTGGTGCTCAACCGCTTGCGCGGCCGCATTGCGCTGCAAGTCGATGGCGGCATCCGCACGGGCCGCGACGTGCTCGTGGGCGCGCTTCTCGGCGCGGACGAGTTCGGCTTCGCGACCGCTCCGCTTATCGCGGCTGGCTGCGTGATGATGCGCAAGTGTCATCTCAATACCTGCCCCGTGGGCGTCGCCACGCAGGATCCGGTGCTTCGCGCGCGCTTCAAGGGCACGCCGGAGCATGTGATCAACTATTTCTTCTTCGTGGCGGAAGAGGTGCGCGAATACATGGCGGCGCTCGGCGTCCGCTCCTTCAATGAGCTTGTCGGCCGCACAGACTGGCTCGACAAGGAGAGGGCGATCCAGCACTGGAAGGCGCAGGGCCTCGACTTTACGAAGATGTTCCACAAGCCGGAAGTTCCGGCGGGTGTCGCCAGCTATCACACCGAGCGTCAGAACCATCCGATTGCGCATGTGCTCGACCGGAAGCTGATCGAACTTGCGAAACCCGCGCTCGAAGAGGGCAAGGCCGTCAAGCTCGAAGTGCCGATCGTGAGCGCCGACCGCTCGACGGGCGCGATGCTGTCGGGCCGCGTCGCCAAGGCTTACGGATATGCGGGCCTGCCGGAAGACACCATCTGGATTTCGCTCAAGGGCACGGCCGGGCAGAGCTTCGGCGCGTGGGTCGCGAAGGGGGTGACGCTCGATCTCGAAGGCGAGGGCAACGACTATGTCGGCAAGGGGCTTTCGGGCGGCAAGCTGATCGTTCGCCCGCCGTCGAACACGTCGGTTGTGCCGGAAGAAAGCATCATCGTCGGCAATACCGTGCTGTATGGCGCGATTTCCGGCTCGTGCTACTTCCGTGGCGTCGCGGGCGAGCGTTTCGCGGTGAGGAATTCGGGCGCGGTGGCGGTCGTCGAAGGAACCGGCGATCACGGCTGCGAATATATGACGGGCGGCTGCGTAGTGGTTCTCGGCAAGACGGGCCGCAATTTCGCGGCGGGCATGTCGGGCGGCATCGCCTATGTGCTCGACGAGGATGGCTCGTTCCCGAAGCGGTGCAACATGGCCATGGTGGAGCTTGAGCCCATCGATCCCGGCGACGTTTCGCCCTTCAACCAGGCGAGCGGCGACACGCTGGAGCGCTTCAACTTCGTGCATCTCATGCAGGACATGACGCTCGACGACGAACTTCGTCTCGTCCGCCTCATCGAGAACCACCGCCGTTATACGGGGTCCGAACGCGCCAAGACCATTCTCGAAAACTGGTCCTTGTACCTGCCGAAATTCGTGAAGGTGATGCCGACCGAATATCGCAAGGCTCTCGAAAACCAGAAGCGGCTTAAGGTTGCGCCGACGCCGCCTGAGCAGGCGGAGATCTCCATCGGCGTGACCGCCGCAGGTTAGCAACGCGTAGCGGGCGCTTGGCGTTGCCCGCCTGTACGTTCGCACGATCGAGACTGTCGCGAAGGCCTCATCGCCGGACGACGACACAGGACTTCAGGATTTCGGCTGTTTTCGCATAGGCAGCCGAAATTCATCACCGCAGCGCCGGCGCCGGGTGGCGACGGAAGTCTGCGACGGGGCGGCGGCAACGCCGGGCAACAGGATAGACGGCTGGCGCGTGCGCGCCGACAGCATGCAGCGCGGGTAAGACAATGGGAAAGATCACCGGTTTTCTTGAGATTGAGCGCGAAGAGCGCGATTACGCACCCGTCGCGGAGCGCACGCGGCATTTCCGCGAATTCGTGCTGCCGCCGACGAGCGAGGACGTAAGCCGCCAGGCCGCGCGCTGCATGGATTGCGGCGTGCCCTATTGTCATCGCGGCTGCCCGATCAACAACCAGATCCCGGACTGGAACGATCTCGTCTATCACGACGAATGGGAAGCGGCGGCGAGAAACCTCCATTCGACGAACAATTTCCCCGACGTGACGGGGCGCATCTGCCCGGCGCCTTGCGAGGCTGCCTGCACGCTCAACATCGACGACGTGCCCGTGACCATCAAGAGCATCGAGTGTGCGATCGCCGACCGCGCGTTTGACGAGGGCTTCATCGTGCCGGAACCGGCCGAGGTGAAGACCGGCAAGCGCGTTGCCGTGGTCGGCTCCGGCCCTTCGGGACTTGCCGCCGCGCAGCAGCTTGCGCGTGCAGGGCACGATGTGCATGTCTACGAAAAGAACGCAATGCCGGGCGGGCTTCTGCGCTATGGCATCCCGGATTTCAAGCTTGAGAAGCAGGTCATCGAGCGGCGTGTCGCGCAGATGCAGGGCGAGGGCGTGACCTTCCATTGCAGCGTCCATGTCGGCGTGACGCTTTCCGTTGCTGAACTCGAACGTGACTTCGACGCCGTGCTGCTGGCTGGCGGTTCCGAGCGCCCGCGCGATCTTCCGGTGCCGGGGCGCGAACTGAAGGGCGTCGAGTTTGCCATGAGCTTCCTCACGCAGCAGAACCGGCGCGTTTCCGGCGAGCCGCTCGGCGATGTCGAGCCGATACTCGCCACGGGAAAGCGCGTTGTGGTGATCGGCGGCGGCGACACCGGCTCTGACTGCATCGGCACGTCGATCCGGCAGGGCGCGGCCTCGGTGACGCAGATCGAAATCATGCCGAAGCCTCCGGTCAAGGAAAACAAGGATCTGACCTGGCCGCAATGGCCGCTCAAGTTGCGGACCTCTTCGAGCCAGGAAGAAGGCGCCGTCCGCGACTTCAGCGTGATGACGACCCGCTTCGAGGGTAACGACAAGGGCGAGGTCGTGCGCCTTCATTGCGTGCGCGTCGACGAAAAGATGAAGGCCGTTCCCGGCAGCGAGTTCGTGCTCGATGCAGACCTCGTGCTGCTTGCCATGGGCTTCGTTTCGCCTGTCAAGGAAGGGCTGCTCGCCGACCTCGGCGTGGAGCTCGACGGGCGCGGTAACGTCAAGGCCACCGACCGCGACTACGCGACGTCGCGCCCGAAGGTCTTCGTGGCGGGCGACATGCGGCGCGGGCAATCGCTTGTCGTCTGGGCGATCCGCGAGGGCCGTCAGGCTGCGCACGCGATCGATCTCGCGCTGATGGGAACGACGCTTCTGCCGCGATAGGGAGTTGATCCGGGCCTCTCTCGGTTGAGGCATTCGCGGCGATCTGATCGGATCACAATCCGGTCGGTAAGAGGGTCGTTGTTGACGTTTTGAGGCGGGTTCAACCCGATCGGATCCGGCTCCGATCTGTCGGTCGCCCTCCCGGAAACTGCGACGCCGTTTCAAGCCGCCGCGGCTCGCCGAGCGGCGGCAACCTCGCCCCTGAGGCTCAGCGCTTCGGCGACGTGAATTGCATGAACGCCCGCGCTTGCATCGAGATCGGCAACGGTGCGGGCAAGCCTGAGCGTGCGGTGATAGCCGCGCGCGGAGAGACCGGCCACGTCCGCAGCCTTCTCGAGCAGCGCAAGCCCCTCCCGGCTCAGGGCGCAAAAATCGTCGAGCAGGGCCGCCGGACAATCCCCGTTTATCGCGATCGCGTCATTGCCAATGATGGAATAGCGCTTGATCTGGATGGAGCGGGCCGCAGCCACGCGCGCCGCGACCTCCCGGCTTCCTTCCGGTGCCGGCGGCAAGGCCAGGTCGGTGGCTTTGACCGGTGCAACGGGAATCTGGATATCGATCCGGTCCCAGAGCGGCCCGGAGATGCGCCCTCGGTAGCTCTCCTCGCAACGGGGCCCCAGCTTGCACGTCATTCCGGGCGTCCATGCGTGGCCGCAGCGGCAGGGGTTCATTGCCGCCACAAGCTGGAAGCGCGACGGATAGCGAATGCGATGGTTGACGCGCGCAATGATCGTCTCGCCGCTTTCGATGGGTTGCCTGAGCGCATCGAGCACATGCGGCGGAAATTCGGGCAACTCGTCAAGAAAGAGCACGCCGTGATGGGCGAGCGCGACCTCTCCCGGCTTCGGCTTCGCACCGCCGCCTACCAGCGCGGCCATGCTCGCCGAGTGATGGGGTGCCCTGAAGGGTCTGGTCGCCGTCAGCGCCCCGTTGACAATGGTCCCCGCGATGCTCTGCACCATCGCGACCTCAAGGAGTTCGTGAGGTTCGAGAGGCGGCAAAATGCCGGGCAGCCGTTGCGCCAGCATGGATTTGCCCGCGCCCGGGGGGCCGATCATCAGCATATGATGTCCGCCAGCAGCCGCAACCTCCAGCGCTCGTTTGGCGCTCTCCTGCCCTCTCACGTCCTTCAGGTCGGAGGAGGAGCCGGCGCCACGTTCGAGATAGGGTCTTGGCCGCGCGAGCGCGGAGGTGCCCTTGAGATGATTAACAAGTTGCGTCAGATGCGCGGGGGCGACGATGGGCATGTCTGCCGACGCCCATGCGGCTTCGGGGCCGGAGGCGGCGGGGCAGATCAGTCCCTTGTCGAGGCCGCTCGCGCCGAAAGCCGCCGGTAACGCGCCTGCGATCGGGCCGAGGGAGCCGTCGAGGCCGAGTTCGCCGATAACGATGAAATCTTTCAGCAGGTCACCCGGAATAGCGCCGGCCGCAGCCATCACACCGAGCGCGATTGGCAGATCGTAATGCGTGCCCTCCTTTGGCATGTCGGCGGGCGCGAGATTGACGGTAATGCGCTTCGCCGGCAGGCCGAGACCGATGGCGGTCAGGGCTGCACGAACCCGCTCGCGGCTTTCACCCACAGACTTATCGGGTAGGCCAACGATGGAAAAAGAAGGGAGACCCGGCGCGATCAGCACCTGGACATCGACCCGTTTCGCGTCGATGCCCTCGAACGTTACGGTCGAAACTTGCGCGAACATTTACGCCACCCACTCGCCTACCTTCAACAAGTGGAATGGATATTATCGCCAGAATTTACGAAATCAAGAACATTCAAGGAACTTTAGCGGAACAAACCTTTTCTTCCACAACATCCCATATCAGCGCCGCGATGTCGGCTCCGCCGAAGCGTTTCACCTCGCGGATGCCGGTTGGAGACGTGACGTTGATCTCGGTGAGATAATCGCCGATGACGTCGATGCCGACGAAAATGAGACCGCGCCTTTTCAGTTCAGGGCCGATGGCGGCGCAGATATCGCGCTCGCGCGGCGTCAGCTCGGTCGCTTCGGGACGGCCGCCCACATGCATGTTGGAGCGCGTTTCGTTGGCCGCCGGCACGCGGTTGATTGCGCCCACCGGCTCGCCGTCGACGAGGATGATGCGCTTGTCGCCCGCCCGCACGTCGGGAAGGTAGCGCTGCACGACGAAAGGTTCGCGGAACACCGTCTGGAACAGCTCCACGAGCGAGCCCGTGTTCGTGTCATCCGGCTTGATCCGGAACACCGCCGCGCCGCCATTGCCGTAAAGCGGCTTGACGATGATGTCTCCGAACTCTTCCCGGAACGCCGTGACATCGTCGAGCGTGCGCGCGATGAGGGTGGGCGGCATGAGGTCGGGGAACTGCGTGACGAACAGCTTTTCCGGCGCGTTGCGGACGCTTGTCGGGTCGTTCACCACGAGCGTCTTCGGATGGACGCTGTCGAGGATGTGCGTTGTCGTGATGTACGCCATGTCGAACGGCGGGTCTTGCCTAAGGTGGATCACGTCGAGTTCGTCGAGCGCAAGCTTCTGCCTTGGGCCGAGTTCGAAATGCGCGCCCTCGATATCGTGCACGCGCAGTTCATGCCCTTCGGCAAAGGCGCGGCCTTCGCGCAGCACGAGTCGATCCGGCGTATAATAAAAGATGGAGTGATGGCGGTTCTGCGCTTCGAGAAGGAGCGCGAAAGTCGAATCGCCCCTGATGTTGATTTTCTCGATCGGGTCCATCTGGACCCCGGTTTTCAGACGCATCCGGTCCTCGCTGAAAGAGGGTTCGGAGGAGACTTAAAGGGCAGGGACGATTTAGGCAAGAAAGGCTTGCTCGATATGCGAAAGGCCCTGCGTCGGGCTCACCAGAATGACGTCGAAACTGGCGGAGTCATGAGAAAGCCCCGGGTTCTCTCCGAGAAAAACTTCAGCGGCGGTCGCAATCCGCGCCTGCTGTCGAGGCAGCACCGCATAGGCCGCTTCATCCTGCGTGCGGCGGCACTTCACTTCCACGAAAGCGAGATGATCCCCGCGCTGGGCCACGAGGTCGATCTCGCCGCCCTTGGTCTTGTAACGCTCCGCGATAATTCGATAGCTCTTCGCCTCGAGAAGCTGCTTCGCGCGTGTTTCTGCGGCGACGCCGATCTTGTAGGAGGTTGGCGCACCCCTGGCATGGCTGGCTGCGATCATGACGCCTCACCCTTGATCTTCAATGCCAAGTTGTAGACCGTTTTCCTTGCGACCCCAAGCCCTTTCGATACGTCTTCAACAGCTTCCTTGAGCCTCGCCGTCTTCAAGGCGGCGCGAAGCGCGCTTTCGATGTCGGCTTCGGTTGCGGTCGCGGCTTCGCCGGGAGCGATGAGGAGTACGATTTCGCCCTGGGGCGGATCGACCTCGAAGGATGCCGCCAGCTCGCGCGCGGTGCCCTTCATGATCGTCTCATGCAGCTTCGTCAGCTCGCGGGCGACCGCAAGCGTCCTTTCCGGATAGACGGTTTCGATTGCGGCGAGCGCGGCTCCGATGCGGGAGGGCGTTTCATAGAAGACGAGTGTCCCCGGCACCGTTCGCACGGCTTCGAGAACATCCAGCCGCGCGCCGTCCTTCGGCGGCAGAAAACCGCCGAAGAAGAAGCGGTCGGTCGGCAGGCCGCTCGCCACGAGCGCCGACAGGATCGCCGATGCGCCCGGCACCGGAAAGACGCGTATACCCTCGGCGGCTGCATCGCGCACGAGCTTGTAGCCGGGGTCGGCGATGAGCGGCGTACCGGCGTCCGAGATGAGCGCGATCGCCTTTCCCTCGCGCAGCGCGTTCATTATGCGCTCGCGGTCCGCCTCGCCTGAAAAGTCGTGATAGGTTTCGAGCTTGCGGCCGATATCGAACGCTGAAAACAGCTTCCGGCTGTGGCGTGTGTCTTCGCAGTAGACCCGGTCGGCGGATGTCAGCACGAAGAGAGCGCGGATCGAGATATCGGAAAGGTTGCCGATGGGTGTCGAAACGAGGTAGAGCCCGGGATCGAGAGGGGAGGCGTCCAGCCTGTCGAACTGCCGCGACACCGCGGCCAGAAGCGCCGCAGCGCGTTCCTGCCCGATTGTCGATGTCTCGTCGCCGACTGCATCGGTTTGTGGAATTTTCGGCGCCCGTCGCTTCGTCATCACCAATCAGCCACAGTTGCCGAACACGGTAAGCGTGCTCGAAGCGCTTCGCGTCAGACGCGACTCGTAACAAGGTGGTCTTGCCTCCATAACCGGCGCAGGTCAACGGAAAGCTGATATTCGATCCCGATGAAACTAACGAGTGAACACGCCTTCGCGCGATCCCGCATCTTTCTCGGATTCGCTTTTCTGATCATGTGCCTGGGGCTCGCCGCCTGCTCGGTCGGCGGCACCGGGAGCGGCAGTCTTGCAACCTCCACGCCGCCGCGCGGCGCACCGGCGGGCGGCACGGTGAAGGTGGCGCTGCTTCTGCCGCTCACGGGCAACGTGAACGCGCAGCAGGTCGCCAAGGCCATGAAGCAGGCGGGCGAACTCGCGCTCTTCGATTTCGACAAGCCGAATGTCCAGCTCATTCCCAAGGATACGCGGGGAACGCCGGACGGTGCGCGCCGGGCGGCGGATGAGGCCATCAGGGACGGCGCCGAACTCATCATTGGCCCGCTGTTCGCCAACGAGGTGACAGCAGTTGCGCCCGTGGCCCAAGCCGCCCGTGTGCCGGTGCTCGCCTTTTCGAGCGACCGCAACGTTGCCGGAAACGGCGTCTATCTCCTCAGCTTCGTCGCGGGCAGCGACGTGCCGCGCATGGTGTCCTACGCCGCCGCGAACGGAAAGAAGCGCTTCGCCGCCTTGTTCCCGCAAAACGACTATGGCCGTATCGTCGAGCAGGCGTTCAACCGCGCCGTGCAGGCGAATGGCGGCCAGGTCGTGCTGACGAAGTCTTTCCCGCCCGAAGCGAACGGCATGCTGGCCTCGGTGAAAGACCTTGCGCCGCTTGCGAAGAAGGGCGCCGCGCCGCAGGTCGATGCGATCTTTGTGCCCGCGGGCGGCGACACACTGCCTTCGCTCGCGCCGCTTTTCCCCTATTACGAGATGGATACGCAGGCGGTGAAGATGATCGGCCTTTCGGGCTGGGATTATGTCGGCGTCGGCAAGGAGGCCGCCTTGCAGGGCGGATGGTTCCCCGCGCCCGATCCGAAGGGCTGGGAGGATTTCACGCGCCGCTATTCCGAAACCTATGGGGAGATGCCGCCGCGGCTCGCAAGCCTTTCTTATGACGCCGTCAGCCTCGCGATCTCGCTCTCCAATAACCCACCCGAGCGGCGCTTCGCGTCCTCCGAGCTGATGCGCGCCAGCGGCTTCAACGGCGTCGACGGGCTGTTCCGTCTTCGCGCGGACGGCACAGCCGAACGCGGCTTCGCGATCATGGAAGTGCGCTCGACCGGCAACCAGACCATCGATCCCGCGCCTGCAAGCTTCGGGACCGCCGTTGCGCAGTATTAGCAGCCGCTGAACGGGAGACGGCTCAAATCGTTTCGAGGCTCGACGCGACGGCCTCGACCACGGCGTTCAGCACGAGGCGGCCCGCCGCCGTTGTGATGATGCGGCCATCGCCGCGCACAATCAGCGCCTCGCCTTCGAGCATCTCGATCACGGATGCGGCGGGGCGAAACCCGGTACGCGCCTCCATTCGGCGGGCGTCTAGGCCCTCGCTGAGGCGAAGCCCCATCAGCACCGCCTCTTCGGCTTCATCGCGGGCTGAAAGCTCGACATGCTCCTCGCGGCCATGCCCCAACGCTTCCACTTTCTCCGCCCATGCGAGCGGCGACTTCAGCGCCGCCGTGGCGATCTTGCGCCCTGACGCCCCGCAATATCGCCCGTGCGCGCCGGGCCCCACGCCGAGATAATCGCGATAGCGCCAATAAGCGAGGTTGTGGCGGCTTTCCTCGCCGGGCGCCGCGTGGTTGGAGACTTCATAGGCGCGAAGCCCCGCCGCCTCGCAAAGCTCCTGCGTGAGCGCATAGAACTCGGCCGCGAGTTCCGCCTCGGGAAGGCGCAGCCGTCCACGGCGTTGCAGCGCGAAGAAAGCCGTCTCGGGTTCGACGGTGAGCTGGTAGAGCGAGAGATGGCCCCGCGCGAAGGAAGACGCCTCCGCCAGCTCGGTGCGCCAGGCGTCGAGCGTCTGGCCGGGGCGCGCGTAGATCAGGTCAAAGCTCATGCGATCGAAGGTGCGGGCGGCGATGCTTAGCGCGGCGCGCGCTTCGGCGGCGTCGTGGATACGGCCAAGCGCTTTCAGCGCCCCATCGTCGAGAGACTGGATGCCGAGCGAAATGCGGTTCACCCCCGCCGCGCGATAGCCCGCGAAGCGGCTCGCCTCGACGCTCGACGGGTTCGCTTCGAGGGTGATTTCGCAGCTTTCGGAGACCGGCCACAGCGCCGCGATGCGGTCGAGCACCGTGCCGGCCGTTCGCGCCTGCATCAGCGATGGCGTGCCGCCGCCGAAAAAGACGCTCGCGACCGGTTGACCGGCGGTTTCGTCCGCATAAGTCTCAAGCTCGCGCAGGATTGCGGCAAGCCAGCGGGCTTCATCGATGCTGCGGGCGGCGTGGGAATTGAAATCGCAGTACGGGCATTTCTTTTCGCAGAAAGGCCAGTGAACGTAGACCGCAAGCGGCTCGGCGGCGCGCGCCTCAGAGCGGGGAGACGAGGGCGGCCTTGAAAGCGGCAAAAGCGTTGGCGCGGTGGGAGATCGCATGTTTCGCGGCCGGGTCCATTTCGCCGAAGGTCAGATCGCGGCCATCGGCGACGAACATGGGATCGTAGCCGAAACCGTTCGTTCCGCGCGGCGGCCACACAAGATGGCCCGCGACGGTTCCCTCGAAGAATTGGACCTCGCCCGCCGGATTGGCAAGACAGAGGACGCAAACGAAGCGCGCGCGGCGTGCTTCGGGCGCGGTCGCGCCGCGAGCGACAAGCTCGGCCTCGACCTTCCTCATGGCAGCCCCGAAATCGCGAGACTCGCCCGCCCAGCGCGCCGAATAGATGCCAGGCGCTCCGTCAAGCGCGTCGACGGCCAGCCCCGAATCGTCGGCGAGCGCAATCTTGCCCGTCGCGACAGCGGTCGCCACAGCCTTCAGGCTCGCGTTTTCCGCGAAGGTCGTGCCCGTCTCTTCCGGCTCCGGCAAGCCAAGCGCCGCCGACGAGACCACGCTCACGCCTATCGGCGCGCACAGGTCTTCGAACTCGCGGACCTTGCCCTTGTTGTGCGTCGCGATGACGAGGCAATCGCCGTGTTTCAGCGTGAGGCTGGTCAACGAACCGCCCTCCTCGTTGCGTCGAGGCAAGAGACAGCTTTCGCGCGGCAGCCGAAGCGCGCGCGGAAAACCATCGGGCGGAGGCCGATCAACCCTGGCGAGCCTTGTAGCGGCGGACCTTCTTGTTGATGATATAGAGGCGGCCACGGCGGCGAACGACGCGATTGTCGCGATGGCGCGTGCGAAGCGTCTTGATTGAATTCTTGATCTTCATGGTCAAATTCCAAGCGCTCCACTCAGTCGCCATCAGGCCGGTGGCAAGCGCAAGCCAATAAGGTTGAGGTTTACGAACGCGCGAAGACGAAATGCGCTGTCGAAGGCTTTTGCTAGCATGCTTTTTTACGCTTTCCAACCCCTCTCCGGCGTTGGACAATAGGAGAAGCGCCCGTGTAACCGGCAAAAGGCCGCGAAAGCGCCAAAAAAAGAACCCGCGTTGGCCGGTCGTTTAAGCGTTCAGTGAAGATTTTGCGTGAATTCTATGCGTATGATCCATTTTCGTGTCCTTGCCATCAGCCTGATTGCCGGAGCGGCAACCGCGCCGGTCGCTCTTGCCTTCCCGGCGCATTCGATTCCCGGGGTGCGTTCCGTCGACGGCGGGCTTCTGCAACACGTTGCCATAGGCTCGGGCGCGAACGCCGCCATCACTCCGTGCCCAACCGCGCTCCCGGCGTTTCAAAATGAGGGACTCAGATCCTCATATGGCGGCGAAGGCGCGCAGCTTCCCGGTGCGGGCCTCGGTCCGGCGGCGGGTATCACCCGGTATGTGGTGAGAAATCCCTTCCTTGCGTTCAACGGCGCGCATGTCGACGCCGCCCCGGACAGCGGATGGAGCGTCCGGGTCATCTCCGTCAAGGGCAACGCCTGCACGCGATAGGCTACCGGCGTAACGTTCTTTACCGGTCGTCTCCTACGGCTCCGCCTTGTTCGGCGCACGCTCGCGGAGCGTCTTGCGGCGGATGGCGCGCGTCACGAGCCGCCCCGATTGCCGCGCGGCATTCTGAAACTCGGCGCGGAATTCGTCGCGCATGTCGTGAATCGACGCGATGGCCAGACCCGCCGGAATGCCAAGCGCCACGAGCGACGCCTCCGAAAGCTGAAGGCTTGCTTCGATCGTCTCCGGCACGGCATCGGTCACGCCGATGGCGTAGAGCTGATGGGCATGCGTCGCGTCGCGAGCGCGCGAAAGAATGACAAGGTCGGGCCTGAGCTTGAGCGCGGTTTTCACGATTTCGATGATTTCGTCGCCTGCCGTTATGGTGATGATGAGCGCGGAGGCTCTTTGCAGGCCGCAGGCGCTCAGGAACGCGGGATTACCGGCGTTGCCGTAATAGACTTCGCGGCCGAGGCGCCTGTGTTGCGACACGACATCCGGATCCTTGTCACTCGCGATGAACGGAAAACGGTGCCGTTCGAGGAGCGAGCAGAGCACCTGTCCGACGCGGCCATGGCCGACGACGATGGCGTGGTCCTTCAGTTCCGTTTCCGGCAGCGCGAGAAGAGCTTCGTCGATGTGCGGCCGCTTTGCCGACGCGCGCTCCGCCAGTCTGCGCCCCGCGAAGTCGAGAATGGGTATGAACGCCATGGAGAGAGAGACGACGGCCAGCGCGGGGCCGGAGATCTCCGTTGGAATCAGTTTCAGTCCGGCCGCAAGCCCGAGGCCGACGAAAGCGAACTCTCCCGCCGGGCCAAGGAGCAGCGCCGTTTCGAGGGCTGCCGGGCGGGGCACGTTGAAGAGCGGCGCAATTCCGAGGACGATCGCGGCCTTCACGATCACGAGAGCGACGATCGCGCCGAAGACGAGGCCCGGGTAGTTGAGAATCTCGCGGAAATCGATTCCCATCCCGACGGTGAAGAAGAACAGGCCGAGCAATACGCCCTTGAAGGGCTCGATGGCGATTTCGACGGACTTTCTGTATTCCGTTTCCGCAAGCAGGAGTCCGGCCACGAACGCACCGAGAGCCATGGAAAGCCCTGCGCGGCTCGCTGTAACGCCTGTGGCCACCACCACGAACAGCGTTGCCGCCATGAACGGCTCGCTCGACCCCGCCGACGCCACGAGGCGGAACAGCGGCCGCAGAAAAAGCCGCGCCACGATCAGGATGAAACTGAGGCCGAGGGCCGCTTTCATGAGCGCCAGCGCGAGCGCTTCGTAAACGGACGCTTCGGCGCTCGAACCGAGGATCAGCAGGAAAAGGAGAAGCGGCACGACCGCGAGATCCTGTGCGAGGAGGATCGAAAAGCTCGCGCGGCCGGTTGCGGTGGAGAGGCGGCGCTGGCAGGCGAGGACATCGACGACTATGGCGGTCGAGGATAGCGCCAGGCACCCGCCCAGAATGATGGAAAGCCGGAGGTCGAGCCCCGCCGCAGCGCAGATCGCAGCGATGACCGCCGTCGATGCGACCACCTGAAGCGAGCCAAGCCCGAAGACGAGGCGGCGCATCGTCAGCAGGCGATTATACGAGAGTTCGAGCCCTATGGTGAAGAGCAGGAACACGACGCCGAGTTCGGCGATGCCGCCGAGCGCCTTCGTGTCGGTAATCGTGATCCACGGCAGCACGCCATATTCCGCGCGCAGCGAGCCGAGGCCGTAGGGGCCGAGGATGGCGCCCGCGCCGAGATAGCCGAGCACGGAACTGACTCCCAGCCGACGGAGCAGCGGCACGACGATACCCGCGGTGCCGAGCACCACGAGAGCATCGCCGTAGATGTCACCGCCCATGGGCGTGGTCATGCCATGCCTTTCAACCTCGTCATCAGGAGCTTCCGAACAGCCAGCCGACGAAGGACGCGCTTGCGTTCTGCTTTCGGTAAACCCTTGCAAAGGCGAGCATAGCAAGAAACTTGCCGATCCACGAGCGAGGGATAAGGGATTGTTCCGATGCGGATCTTGAACCGCTACGACGGTCTGACGGCATTCAGCGTGCGCTATGCCGATATCGTGGGCTCGGGCTCTGGTTTCGGCGCGCTGGCGAAGCCGCTCCGCACATTCGGGCCGTACCGCACGTTGAAGAGGCGCACGAAATTCGGCTCCTGCGAGGAATGCTTCGGGACCGTGACGCCGAGCGCCTCGCGCACATAGCGGTCGTGCATATGCTTGAATTTCATCGGATAGCTGCAAATTTCGCCATCGATATGCACGACGAGCCCGTCGCCCTGGATGAGGTCTTCGTCCGAATCCTCGATGGCGAGGCGCGTATAGCCCGAGACGCCGGAATTGCTCTTCCACATGAATTCGATCTCGGAATCCTTTTCGGACGGGAAGCGCACATAGGACGAGCTGAAGGAGGCCAGCTCCGTCCCATCGGCTGCGTAGGCGCGGCCAGCGGCCTCGTAGCGACGCCGCCGCCAGTTGAAGAAGATATTCACAAAGGCGTAGCGCAGGTCGCCTTTTTGCCAGACGGCCTGAAAATAGCGGCCCGCATAACGCTCTTCGGGCTTGAGCCTGCGGCGGATCGTGCGGGAGCGATAGGCGAGGTCGCGCCAGTAGAGGCTGATCCAGGTGGCAAACACTGAAAAGCCGATCAGGAACAGCAGCCTGAACGCCTCGCCGCCCTGAGGCGGTTTGTCCAGAACCCAGCTCATGAGCCAGATGAGCGCGTCGCGGATGACTTCGAACATGGCGTCCCCAAAAGTTGAGACGGATTTTCTTAAAATTGGAGAAGCACGCAAGCGCAATTTGCGCAGGTCGGGTTTTCGTCCCGCTTTCGATTCACCGAAGGTTAAAGCGCTTTCTTCTATTACCCGTATCAGTTGTTACGAGTTCGGGAGACACTCCGTGGGCGTGACGAATGAGTCCTTCGACGCGGAGGAGATGAAGCGGTGCAAGGCGCTGGCCTATCTTCTCGGCATTGGCGAAATCGAGGCGGGCGACACCAGCCTGAAAGGCCGTCTGTCCATCATTGCGCAGCTCAAGGCGGCGCGGAAGGTCGAAATTGCGCGTGGGCATGCCGGTTCGTGGCTCTACGACGTCAACCGCCACCTGAATATCTGCGCATTTCTGCGCCGTGAATACGAAGCGCTGGAAGCGATGATTGCGGCTGAGGCGGGGGAAGCTGCACCTTCGAGTGGCGCCATCGCCCGGAGCGCGTTCGACAAGCGCATCTCGCGAGCGGGCAGACCGTGAAGAAGGCGATGATAACCGACCGTCAGTTGATGAATGCCATCAATTTCGACGGAAAGAGCGCCGCCGAGCTTCGTGCGCGTACCGAGCGCGCGCTCATCGCGGAAGGCAAGGTGCGCCGCGTGAAGGCGCTCGCGATGAAAGCCGTGTCCGATCTGCCGATTGCGGGGCAGGAGCGCGAGGCCTATGCGAGCGAGGCTTACGCGGAAGCCGTGGCGGAGGAGGCGAGCGCAGCGGCCGCCCTCGAAGAACTGAAGGCGGCGCGGGCGCATGCGCGGCTCACGATCGACATCTGGCGCACGCTCGAAGCGTCGCATCGCGTGGTGTCGAGCTATCCGTGACCTGCCGGACGGAGGCGCGCACCTGTCGCGCCTCACCTGATCAACCGCTTGGGAGCATGAGAGGGAAGGCCCCTTTATGCGTCGTGCCGCAAATCGAGCGCGGCTCGACGCTTTTTGTTCAGGTGCCGGTCAGCCTGTCTCGGTCAAATCGATGCCGATGCTGCCGAAGCTAATGCCGGTGGTGGTGGCGAACGCGATCTTCGAGGTCATAACGGTTGAGGCCGATGTCGCGAAGCGCGCGGTCGTCGAGCTGTTCGAGTTCGGCGACGGCGTTGCGTATCTCGGCTTCCGCGTTCCAGCGACGTTTGACGGACGACAACAGGCCGAGCGCCTTATCGAAGAAGCCGCCCGTCGCCATGGTGGAAGCCGCATCGCCAAGAGGTTGAGCGTGTTTCATCGTTGTCATCGTACTCGTCTCCAGTATCCCGCGCCGCTATGCCGCCGACGCTGGCGGACACCAGATATGCTCCCCTTCCTTCGATAAATGAAATCGATTATCGTTTGCGTAACGATAAGCATTCCTTTGGTTCCAAAAATGCGCGATCTCAATCTCGATCAGGTGCGGACGTTTCTTGAGGTCGTGAAGCGCGGGAGCTTTACGGCGGCGGCGCGCGCGCTGAATTTGACACAGCCCGCCGTAAGTCAGCAGATCAAGGAGCTTGAGGCGCGGCTTGGCGTGCAGCTCGTGGCACGTCTCGGCAAGCGCGCCTTTGCGACCGACGCCGGAAAGGAACTCGTTGCGCGCGGGGGTAAGCTCATCGGCGACGCCGAGGAAGCCGTGCTTGCCGTGGGACGCTATCGCGACGGCTGGATGAGCCCGATCCGGCTCGGCGCGACCATCACCGTCTGCGTTTACCTTCTGCCGAGGCTGCTTGGCGAACTGCGCCTGACGCATCCCGAACTCGAAATTTCCATCGAAATCGACCTGTCGCATGTCATCGTGGAAAAGGTGGCGGCAAACGAACTCGACATCGGCCTCGTTGCGCTGCCCATCGACAAGGCGGCGCCGGTATCGGTGACGAAGGTCCGCGAGGATCCGCTCATGGCCGTCTTCCCGATGCATGAAGGTGCCGGCTTGCCGTCCGCGATACCAGCGGACTACCTCAAGAAACGCGCGCTCCTTCTGGACCTGCCGACGACGCAGATGCACCGCCTCGTGGTCGGCTGGTTCGAGGCGCAGGGCATCCACCCGAAACCGACGCTCTATCTCGGCAATTCAGAGGCGCTGAAGGCGATGGTGGCGGCGGGGGTCGGGGTCGCCATCCTCGCCATCGAGAACAGGGAAGACCTCTATCTCGGGCGCAGCATCGTGGCGCGGCCGCTTTCGCCTCCGCTTGTGAGGCAGCTCGGATTGATCGTGCACAAGGACAAGCCACCACATCCGGCGATGCCGGAAATCCGCGACCGGCTGACGAACATCAGTGCCTGAGAGAAGGCGCGGCCTGCGCGTGCGGCGATACCGTTGCGGCTTCAACGAAAGCGGAAGAGCGCGCGATCAGTGCGCGCGCTCCGGGTTCGCCTCGACGGCGGCATCGAGCCAGCTTGCGGATTTGTCGTCGAAATCAGGGGCGGCAAGCACCTGCTGCTCGCCCGCCGAAGCCGACCTTTCGAGGTAGCGAACGCATTGTTGCTCGCGGTCGTAGCCGAGGAGAATGCCGAGCATGAAATCATGCTCGGGTGAGAGATCGCAAAGCGGCCGGGTCAGGAACCGTCGCGCCGCTTCCACAGCCGCCGGGCGCCCGAACACGACGTTGAGTTTCGTAGGGCAGGCTTCGTGCACGTAATACGCAACACCTTCACGGACGAGCCGTGCCTCTACGAAAACCGACGCCGCCTTCGTCATGGTCAGCATGCTGAGCGGCCTGATCCCTCTCGATAGCTCGTAGAGGTGGTGATTGAAGACGCGGATGACGCCCTCGTTCAGGTCAGACGGCTGATCCAATCCGTGATCCTCTTGTCTGTCTTGGAAGATTGCGTGTCCTGGTCGAGGGGCAGGCCGACGAACTTGCCGTCGCGCTCCGCGGTCGATCCGGAATAGTTGTAGCCCGCCGTGTCGGTGAACCCGACGATTTCCGCGCCCGCGTCGACCGCGTAGTCGTAAAGGATGCCGATCGCATCCACGAAGCTCTCGGGATAGCCTTCCTGATCGCCGGTGCCGAAGATGGCGACCTTCTTGCCCGCGAGATTGGCGGAGGTCAGCTTTTCGATGTTGTCTTCCCAGTCGGTCTGAAGGGTGCCGTTGCCGTAGGTGGGCGAGCCGAGAATAAGAAGGCTTGGGCTTTCGAAATCAGCCGCCGTCGCGTCCTTGATGTCGATGGCTTTGCCGGAAAGCTTTTTGGCGATCTTGGAGGCAACCGCTTTGGTAGCGCCGCCGTCGGAGCCGAAAATGACGTTCACACTCATGGTCTGGACTTTTCACCCTGTCGCAAAGCAGAAGGAAAGCGGCAGCAAGACCCCGCAGCCGCGTGTGTTCAACCGCGAACACCAACGCCTAAGAAGTTAGCGCATGGCGAAAGGCGCATCAAATATAAAACCACGATATTGGGCGGATATCTGCGATTATTTCATCGAAATATAACAGTTCTAATTCGCATTCTTTAGAAGTGCACTGCGCCCGCATAATCATTCTAAAGAACAGCTCTGAAGAACAATTCTAAATTGGCGCCGTTTTCTCCCGTCGGACAGGATATAAGGGGAAGGGCGAGTGCGGTTTTCCAAGCCGAAGGGACATTCCCTTTCACATGCGCAGGCATGCGGGGAACGGCTTTCGCGCGCCGCGCGCCGGCGGAGTGCATCGCTTTTGGTGGACGAAATCGTGAGCCGGTCAGGCTGCCACATCCCGGCAGAAGGGACGCAGGCGCCCGCCTTCCAGGGCATGACTGAGCGCCTTGTCGAGGGACGCGAAGCTGTGCACGAGGACATGCGCTCCCGCCCTCGTCAGTTCCGTCACGGAGTGATAACCCCATGTGACGCCGACGCCGGCGCAGGCCGCCGAGCCCGCCATTTGCATGTCATAGGATGTATCGCCGATCATGATCGTCGACTGCGGCGGAATGCCTGTTTCGCGCATGGCCTGGAACAGCATGGCAGGGTGGGGCTTGGAGGGGGCGTCGTCGGCAGTCTGCACCGTCGAAAACATCGCCGAAAATCCGTTTTCCTCGATGAAACGGAGCGCGCCGCGGCGGGATTTGCCCGTTGCCATTCCGAGAACCACGTCATCGCGCGCGGCAAGGCTGCCCAGAAGCTGCGCCGCGCCGAGGAACATCGGCTCGCTCTGGCGGGCATTGCGAAGCTGCATGCACTTGTTGCGATAGGCGGCGATGACGTCGTCGCGCGTGGCCTCACACAGGTCCGGGGCGAGACAGGCGATGGCCTCCGACATCGAAAGGCCGACGGTGCGCAGGATCGCATGGCGCGAAGGCAGGGCCAGCCCGAGGTTCTGGAAAGAAAACCTCATCGCCTCGACGATGATATGCTGACTATCGGCAAGTGTACCGTCACAGTCGAAAACAATGAGCGTAGGAGTCGATGCCATATTTCGCACCTGCGAAGGTTCGGTTTCCGCCCCGTTCGGATAATCATTCCCACAATGCACGATCTACATTATGCCGGGCTAACGCCGCGTGAAGCTAAACGTTAGACTCATGTCTGTTATGCACAATTATTCCCCGTAACGGGCTGAATCGAATCCGAGAAGCTCGAACGTCTGCGCGATATGCGACGGAAGGGGCGCGGAAATATCGATTTCGCCGAGCTTCGGATCCTTGAGCGTCAGCCGTCGCGCATGCAGATGAAGCTTCCGTTCGATGCCTTCGATGGGGATTTCGGTCCCGTCGCCATATTTCTGATCGCCGAGAATGGGCGTGCCGAGAATGTCCATATGCGCGCGAAGCTGATGCTGGCGGCCGGTCACCGGCTTCAGCGATACCCACGCCATGTTCGCGGCGCGGTCGATGACGGAATAAAACGTCGTCGCGTGCTGGGCGAGATCCTGCTCGCCGGGACGCGCCTTGCGCACGCGGTCGCCCTCCGGCCCCGCTGCCTTGACGAGCGCGGCCTCGACCTTGCCCTGTGGCGGCTTCGGGATGCCGCGCGTGATCGCCCAGTAGATCTTCTGCACCGAGCGTGTCTGGAACAGCCGGCCGAGGCGGGCCGCGGTCTGGCGGTCTTTCGCGACAACGAGAATGCCGGTGGTATCGCGGTCGAGCCGGTGCACGAGGCGCGGACGTTCGCCGCCGAAGCGGTCGGCCATGCCCGCGAGCAGTCCGTCGATGTGACGCGTCGTCTTCGTGCCGCCCTGAACGGCGATGCCGAAGGGCTTGTTCAGAATGAACATCTCGTCGTTCTCGAACACGATCATCCGCTCGATGAAATCGCGGTCGGCCTTGGAGAGCCCCGGAGGCGGTTTCAGCGAAGGCTGCGGTGCGTTTTCAGGCTCGGCGAAATGCGTGGGCACGCGAACTTCCTGCCCTGCCGAAAGGCGGCTGTCCGCCTTCACGCGTCCGCCGTCGACGCGGACCTGTCCGGTGCGGACAAGTTTCTGCACGAGCGTATGGGGCAGTGCCGGGTAATTCTTTTTCAGCCAGCGATCGACACGAAGGCCGTCGTCGTCGGTGCGGACCGCACGCTTTTCGATGGTCATCTGAAACTCCTCGCGCGCATTTGGCCGCGCAGCGGGGATAATGTAAAGCGGCAACTTGGGTCAAAGGTCAGGCGCATGAAGGCGGATGATGGCGACGCCGCTAATCGTATTCGACTGGGGCGAGCACGTACGAGCCGCCAGGCTTGACCGCGCGGGCCCACGAGCGGCAAGCGACGGTTGCGCCATGCGATCGCAAGCCGCTTCGGCGAAGAGTCAGCGACCGCGTCCTGAAATGCCGCGTTAATGATCCATCAACGCTACAACTCGACTTTTATTGAAATTGTATCAAAGGCAAATAGGGTGGCTTGGCCCCATCCCCTTCCTGAAAACGGGCTTTCGCCCCTAGGATAATGACATTGCTCCGCACCCTGATTTTGACCGCGCCTTTCGTTCTGGCCTTGGGTGAGCCGGTGGCTGCCCAAGCCTTGCAGGCAGCGTCCGGCGGGGGCAACTGTGCGTTTGGAGCTTGTTCTCCCGCCACGGGTGAGGGCGCGGAGGCCTACCGGTCCCGGGGCTACGACGCGTTCAGCCGTGCGCCACTGTATCATGAGGACTTTCGCAGCGATGCGGACGAGCGAAGGCGGTTCGACAGGCACGGAAGTGATCCCGTGGACGATGTCGTGGTGGAGGCTTCCAGGCGCTTTGGCATTCCGACCGTGTGGATCCGCGCCGTGATCAGTCAGGAAAGTGGCGGCGACGTTTACGCGGTTTCCTCCAAGGGCGCGATGGGGCTGATGCAGATCATGCCGCAGACGTGGCGCGAATTGCGCGCGCGATACGGTTTCGGGCGCGATCCGTTCGACCCGCGCGACAACGTTCACGCAGGGACTGCTTATCTGCGTGAACTCCACGACCGCTACGGCATGCCGGGGTTTCTCGCGGCATACAATGCAGGGCCTGCCCGCTACGAAGATTATCTGACGGCTGGCAGGCCGCTCCCGGCCGAGACGGTCAATTATGTTTCGGCGATCACACCCCGCCTTGGTGTTTCGGTGTCGCGGCGGCGCGCGACGGGGTGGGAATAAGGGAGACAAGGGTCAACGCGTCTGCTGGAGCGTCCTGCCGACCGCTCACTCGTTTGAATCCGCAGCCCCTCGCGCGCATCATATCGGGCGGCTCGCCGCGGGCAGCGTGTTGCGTCCGTGCGGCGCGGCATAATCGATTTCTGGCCCTACCGGCACGATGCCCGTCGGGTTGATGGTCTTGTGGCTTTGATAATAGTGCCCCTTGATGTGCTGAAAATTGACCGTCTCCTTCACACCGGGCCACTGATATAGTTCGCGCGTAAAGCCCCAGAGGTTGGGGTAATCGGCAATGCGGCGTATGTTGCACTTGAAGTGACCGACATAAACGGGATCAAATCTGAGCAGCGTCGTGAACAGCCGCCAGTCTGCCTCCGTTATTCGGTCGCCGCACAAATAGCGATGTGTGGCGAGCCGCGCTTCCAGCTTGTCGAGCGTCTTGAACAGGGGCCGCACGGCCTCCTCGTATGCCTCCTGCGACGTTGCGAAGCCTGCCTTGTAGACGCCGTTGTTGACGCGGTCATAGATTTCCGCGTTCAGCGTATCGATCTCTTGCCTCAGTTCTTCCGGGTAGTAATCGCCAGGCTTCGCGCCCAGACCGTCGAAGGCCGAGTTGAACATGCGGATGATCTCGGACGATTCGTTGCTGACGATGGTTTCACGTTGCTTGTCCCAGAGCACGGGAACGACCACGCGACCGGAATAGGACGGATCGGCCTTCGTGTAGATTTGATGGAGGCGTGTGGCGCCGTTGACCGTGTCGGGGATGACGCCCGGACCAGGTTCGAACGTCCAGCCTTCCGCGCCCATGTACCAGTTCACCGCCGATATCGGGATGAAGTCTTCGAGCCCTTTCAGCGCCCGGAAAATCAACGTGCGGTGCGCCCAGGGACAGGCGTAGCACACATAGAGGTGATAACGACCGGCCTCTGCCTCGAAGCCCGCCTCACCACTTGGCCCGGCGCTTCCATCGGGCGTGATCCAGTTGCGAAACCGGCTTTGCTGGCGCTCGAAGCGGCCACCGGTCGACTTGGTATCGTACCACTGATCCTGCCATACGCCGTCGACCAGAAGCCCCATGGTTCACTCTCCTCCGCCGCCGCGTTTCCCATTTCACGCCGATCGATTCGACCCAGTACGGAACAACGTCCTCTTGTCTTCACATTGGATGCGTACGCGTCCCCGCTCGCTTGAGAAAACCACCGGGGTGCGCCGGGTTCCTGACGTCGGCGGTCGAGCTTTATAAGGCCCGGTTGTCGAGCCGCTTCTCTGCGTCAGATCGAGGCGGGGAAGTGATTTAATTGGCATCTCGTCTGCGGTTTGGAGGCTTCGACTGCGGCTTTGCCTTTTCTTTTTCTTCCGCCTGACGGGCCGCGACGACACGCTCCATGCGTTCGAGACGTTCCAGCGCGGCGAGGCGGTTTTTCACTTCCGTCATGAACCTGCGAACGCGCTCGGCATTGCGGCCGAGGTCGTGCTGGCCGAAACGCGACGATGAGCGAATATCCACGCGCGCCGATTTCGCGTTACCGGTCACGCGGATCGCAATGTCCTCCACGAAGCCGAACAGGAGGGTTTTATCCACGGCCTCGATATGGCCGGCCTTGGTTGCTTCGGGGGCCTGTTCCTCAAGGATTTTCCAGTTCAGCGTCTTCACGACATCACGCACCGAGGTGTAGACGTCGATGAGCGGGCGCTGGACCACAAGGGGTTTGAGGTCAGGATAGGCTTGTGCCTGAAGCGGCGCGAAAGCGGCGTCGTAACGTATCGGGTTCGCCTGTCCTTGCCGAATTCGGGCGACACGATCGAAGGCCGGAGGTGCGCCCGGATCGCTCGTCACTTCATAGATGCGGGGAAGGGTAAGCAATGCGGGAAGCGACCAAAGCGGAACCGCGAGCACGAGCGCGGCCAGAAAAAGCGCGGCGGCCGCGCGCTCGGCGCCCCGGTCGCCATTGTTCCAGATCGCGACGAGCCCTGCGATCGCGACAAAGACTGCGATGATGGCTCCCGCAATCGCCGCCCCCATGATCTTGAGCGCGAGCGGTGTCGTGAGGCCGAAGAAGCGATGCCAGACGAATGCGCCTCCAAAAACGAGGACAGAAAGGACGGCTATCCGGTAGCTCCACGCCGCCCGCTTCGAAAGATTTTCGTAAAGACGCAAGGTTCTCTCCGCCGTGCCGCCCCAGATTGGTCCGGCTGAAGCGCGGCCGCTTCGCCGTCCTTCTTACCATCGCTCGCGCCTGCCTCCGCGATCTTCGGCGTCGCAACACGCCATTACGCAAAAGCTCAGGCTAGTAGTCCGATTCCAACATTGCATCCGTTTGCAGTCGCTCGCGAGCGAATGCCGGGAGCTGTCATCTTATCGCACCATGGTTCAAGTGCCTTAGACTGCGTCTGGAAAAAGTGTGAAGCGGTTTTCCGACAAGACGCACGATAAAGGCTGAAGCACGCTTTTGATGACATAAAGATAGATACGTCCTGCAGCATCATGCCGCAATCGGATGCACCCACGCTCTATATTTCGGATGTCGGCAATGCAACGCGCCACGGAAAGACAGATCCGCCATCCAATTGCGCCGCGCGATCTGCACACGTCTTTCGAAAATGTAACAAGAATTTCGCTTGCACTGTCGCAATTATGACGACGAATCGACAAACACTGATCGGACAATATGAGTGTGACGTAGTTTAGTAAACGACGGAGTACGACTGTGGCTGAAGAAATTCAATGGCGGCAGCTTGGTTCAATCGTCAATACTGTGCTTCTCGACGCCAGGGCGAAAGCTGTCCGGAACGGCGCCATGTCGAAGCCCGCGCCTCGTTCCAGCATGACCGCTGCGCCGGAAGCAGTCGCGAACCTCGCCCGTGAGGAAAGCGGCAATGGCTTCCTGTGCAGGCCCGCTGAGCCCGCGACGGCCGAACAGCTCGAACTGCCATTTGGTCTCACCGACATGCCGCCAGCCGTGCCTCTGCGCGTCCGGTCGCGCGTCCGCCTGATGTAGGATCTGCTTCGGCGCCGATTTCCCGGTCTGCGCCGCCTCGGCTTCAGTCCCACATTGCGTTCCGCAAGAGCGCTGAAGACTCGCCGAAATCAAGCCCGGCACCGGGGCGGTGTCCGCTTTCGCATCGTGCTGCCGTCGCGTGCCGGAACGCGCGCCAGATCAGCGTTGCGTATAGCCCAGCATGATCGGGGGGGAGGCGGAAATCATGTTTTCCGGCGCGTCAGGCTGAGAGGCCAGCTTTCCGCCCTTGCCGGAACGGTTGGTCTTCTGCAAAGCGTCGGGATCGGTTGCGGCGGCTGTCTGCTGACCTGCGGTTTGCTGCGCGGAAGCCTGTTGCACAGCGGGTGCCGTAGCCGAAGCCTGCGTCGTGGTGCCAAACTGATATTGCGTCGGCTGTGCGCCGCTGTCGGGCTCCTTGCGAGCGGAGGCGAAGGCCTGCCCCGATGCGGGCGCTGCGCCGGAAGCTGCGGGGTGCGTTGCCTGCATGCTTGCTATCGACACGGGCCTGCTTGCCGGTGTCCGTACGACCGGCGACGCGGACATCGAGGCGAACGCGGCGGTTTCAGCCGGTTGGGTCGGGGCGGCTGAAGCGGTCGCCGGCTGTGTGTAGGTTGGCGTATACGACCGCATTGGCGGTTGCGGTGCCATGGCGGCCACGGCAACCGGCTGGCTGGTTTGCGGCTGGGCGGTGTCGGGTGCGCGGTTCAGATTCGCCAGAACGGTCTGCGGCACACCATCGACCCCCGGAAGCATCCTTGGATCGACCTTGGCGAAGATCGGGCACGGACCGTCCGGCGCGGGATCGCCGGGGAGGCCGGGAAACTGGACGTTCACCTGATATTGCTTGCCGCAAACCTTGACGATCGGCGGCTTGCCGGTGGCCTCGAACGAATCGTAGCCCTCCTTGAGGCGCCCCCAGAACGAATACCACGGACTATCGCGATGCTTCGCCATGTTGGCTGCCGTCATGCGAAAGGGCAGGGCCTGCACGTGAAATTTCGTCTGGCCCGCGTCGAACGCCTCACGCGCGAGGATATAGATCTCCTCGATATAGGCATCGGTCATCGCGTAGCAGCCGACAGACTTGCAGTTGCCGTGCACCATGAGCGCCGACCCCGTATGTCCGTTCACCTGATCGTGCGTGTTCGGGTAGCCGAGATTGAAAGCCAGATAGTAATTGCTGCGCGGGTTCATCTGAGCGCGCGTGACGGTGTAGAAGCCCTCGGGCGATTGCCGGTCCCCGGTCTGAATCTTGGGGCCGAGTGTGCCGGACCAGGCGCAAATCGGATAGGTGCGGAAATGCTGGAACCGGCCTTCCTTGAACTTCCAGACCTCCAGCTCCGACTCTTCCTTGAAGATGCGGATGAAGATCGGCGCGTCGGGCCTCATGCCCTTGATGGCGAGCATCGCCTGGGTCGATGCTGGAAGCTGGCGCTCGGCCGGGGGCACCGTGTTTTCTGGATCGCCACCGAAACCGAAGAGGTTAAGACACCCTGTCAAGCCCAGCAAAAGCGGAGCGACCGACGCGAAACGCAACACAACTCTCATCAAGCCTTTCCTCTGCGCGGTGGCGCTGTCGGGGGAGCATCGGCCGTCTGGGTTAAAAAGAGGTTGCATTTCGCGAGTGCTTTTTAGAGATCGCATCCTCAAGTTGTAAGCCTTCGATTCCTTTTCTGCAACAGAGACTTGGCCGCGCTATTGAGGCCAAAATGCGACCCATTGTCGTGACGATCCTACCGCGCGGCCGGCAAGGTGCGGCCGATAGCCAGGAATTTGTCCTGACGCTGCTTCTTGATCGCTTGCTTTTCCTGCGACTCGAATTCGGAAAGAGCGCGTTCGAGCGCTTCGCGCACGTTGCCAATCGCGGCCTCCCGATCGCGATGGGCGCCACCGACGGGCTCGGGAATGATCTGATCGATAACCCCGAGTTGAAGAAGATCCTGCGCGGTGATCTTCATGTTCGTCGCGGCATCGCGCGCCTTCGAACTGTCGCGCCAGAGGATCGAGGCCGCCCCTTCGGGCGAGATCACGCTGTAGATGGAGTGTTCGAGCATCAGCACGCGGTTTGCTGCGGCGATCGCGATCGCGCCGCCGGAGCCGCCCTCGCCGATCACGACTGCGATCATCGGCACGGAAAGCGACAGGCAGCAATCCGTCGAGCGCGCGATAGCCTCGGCCTGACCGCGCTCCTCCGCCTCGATGCCGGGATAAGCGCCCGCGGTGTCGACGAGGCTGACGACCGGAATGCCGAAGCGATCGGCCATCTGCATGAGACGCACGGCCTTGCGGTAGCCTTCGGGCTTCGCCATGCCGAAATTGTGGCGCAGGCGGCCCTGCGTATCGGCGCCTTTTTCGTGTCCGAGCACCATCACGGTGCGGCCGTTGAACCGGCCCAGGCCGCCGATGATGGCAAGATCCTCGCCGAAATAGCGATCCCCGCCCAGAGGCGTGAAATCGGCGATAAGCTCGCGGATATAGTCGACGGAGTGCGGCCGCGCGGGATGGCGCGCCACCTGCGTCTTCTGCCAGGGATCGAGGCTCTTGTAGGTTTCTTCGAGCGCCGTTTGCGCCTTCTCGCGAAGCTTGGCGAGTTCATCCTTGATGGACACGCCGCTGTCTCCTTCGCCGAGCGCGCTCAATTCCGCGATCTTGCTTTCGAGTTCAGCGATAGGTTTTTCGAAGTCGAGATAGGTGCGCATGGCCTTTGGAGCTTGGAACGGGATCGGGTTGTTTTGCCCTGCCTAGCATGGGCGGCAGGCAAGGGCTAGTGCGCGTTCCGGCGCTCCCTTCTCATTTCCGGGGACTGGGCGCGTCGAGAACCCCGTAGACGATGCGCCATGTGACGCAGCCTCCGTGCCGGCGGTCGAATACCGCCAGCGCGCGCCGGAGCGCCGTCGCCGAAAGCGGTCGATATCCGGGTCTCGGCTGACGCGCCCCGGTGTCGCGCAGCGCCCTTAGAAAGCCCGTGGCATCGCCGTATCTGGCGGTGATGGACTCCTCGCGCACCACGCCGTCGAGCGCGGGCACGTCCAGGAGCCCGACCGGCTCGCCGAGGTTTTCGAGCGTTTCGCGCCATTCGGGAAAATTGCCGGGGCCGATGGTGGCGAACACGACGTGGCCGCCCGGATTCAGCAGCCGCCGCCAGTTTTCGAGGGTTCGGCGCGGATCGTCGCACCATTGCAGCGTCATGCTCGACGCCACGAGGTCGAAGCCGTGCGCAACGGCGGGGCGGTCGCCGTCCATCGTGGCGAACGTCGTTTCCGCACCCCGGCCGCCCGCAGCCGCCAGATTTTCACGGCAGCGGGACACCATATCGAGGCCGATGTCGGTGAAGAGGAACCGGCCCCGAGGGTATCGCGTGAGGACATGGCGCGAAAACAGTCCCGTGCCGCAGCCGATTTCGAGCAGGCGCGGCTCGCCTGCGCCGGGCAGGAACTCGGCAAGGCGTGCCGCGACCGTCTCCTGAAGAGCTGCGTTGGCATCATAGGTCAAGACGCTGTTTGAGAAGCGGCGCGCGATTATGTCCTTGCGGGACATGCGAGTTTCACCTGATTCCTGAAGAGATGCGCGCTTCGCCGCAGGGACGAGCGCGCCAGACACGCCCTGTTTCCCCCTCTCGGGGCCAAAGCGCAAGGCTCCTTGCTCGTTCATCGCCGTTGAGCAAAATGCGCGGGAAACCAGCGCGCCCGGTTGCTTTTCACCCGACGCCTCCAGATGACGCAAGCTGGACTGCTTCTGATTGTCCGTCGCCCAAGGTTGCGAAACGGCTGATTTTCTATTTAATTCGCAGATATTTTCGAGGGGTGTTTCTTGGATTCTCGTATCGGCTCGATTGCCAATGAACTTCGCGCGGGGCAGACCCCGCCCGAAGTCAGCGTCCGCACGTTTCTCGGCTGGTTCGACGCCCAGCGTCGCCGCTACCGGATCGTGCAGAACATCCGCGATGAACTCGCGAAAGAGGGTGTGCGCACGGTTCCTGATTTCGAGACGGTCTGGATCGACGCGCCGATCAGGTTCGTCCTTTCCGAAGGCAACGGCGTTTCCGCCAATTTCGAGCCGAAGACGCCCGGCGAGAACCCGCCGAAAGCACCGGAGACTGTCGCTCCCAACCGATGGGAATCCCGCGAGGCGACCTACAAGGTCGGCAGGCTCGCCGCCGCGAACCAGGGCATCGTCTCCGTTCCGCCTGACAAGCCCGTCGCCCAGGCTGTCACGATCATGATGCTGCGCGGCTTCTCGCAACTCCCGGTGATGACGGACGATGGCGCCGTGCTCGGCATGCTGAGCTGGCGGTCCGTTGGCACCCGCATGGTTCTGAACAGGGCGGCTCCCCTCGTCCGCGACGCGATGGAGCCGCATCATGAAGTGCGGTCGGACGTCTCCATTTTCGATGCGATCCAGGCTATCGTCGCGAACGATTACGTTCTCGTGCGCGGCGCGGACGCACGCATCACCGGCATCGTCACGGCGAACGATCTGAGCCTTCAGTTTCACGACCTGACCGAGCCTTTCCTGCTCCTCGGCGAGATCGAAAATCTCGTCCGCAACTTGATCGGCAACGTGTTTTCGGCGGACGAACTGAAGACGGCCTGCAATCCGGCCGACGCGTCGCGGGTCGCCTATGTCGAAACCGTCGCGGACCTCTCCTTCGGCGAGTATATCCGTCTTCTGCAATTGCCGCCGAACTGGAGCAGGCTCGCGATCAACATAGAGCGCGACGTCTTCTGCCAGTCGCTCGACGCGGTGCGCAAGATCAGGAACGACGTGATGCATTTCGATCCGGACGGCATCGAACCGGAAGAACTCCAGCAGCTTCGCCAGTTCACGCGCTTCATGCGGCAGTTGGCGAGCGCACGTGGATAGTTCGGCGATGCCCAGGACCGGACGGGCGGGCATCCATCCTGATCATCATGTTCACGTTAATGTAACCGTCAGCGCACGTGCGATAACGGCAAAGTTGGAACGTTCCCTTCGAGGACAGGTTAAAATCATTTAGAATGATGCAAAGCGGCCGATGAAGACGCGGTCCGGGAGAAAGGCACTCGCGGCCCGCACAAACAGCGTCCGGCTTGCTGGCTAACCTGTTCGACCGGAGTTTGACTTGGCTGCGCATCCCCTTTCCCATCATGAAATACTGGGCCTCGTCGCGCCCTTCACGCGGCGCGGACTGCATCCGGACTTGCAGGCCACCAACCGACAGGAACGGCGCCTCGTTTTCAAGACCGTCGAACGCGTCGGCGAGACCGAGGACGCGCCCACCTATACGGAGACGCTCGAACTCCATTGCGCCAGCGGGCCCGCAACCACGCACAAGCTGAAACGCACGACCGTCTGCTCCTGCGCGCCGGAGAATTTCGAGGCGCGCCTCGAAATCGAAGGCCGGGATCTCTCCGACATGCTGGCTTGCTTCGACACAGTGCCGTCGGCAAGCCAGTTCCGTTTCGGGCCCGGATTCAAGATGGTGAAATGCTGGCGCCTTCTCCGGGGCAGCGGCCTGACGCCAGCCGGTATGCCCGCGACGCAGAAGGCCCTGACCCACATGGCCGCGACGCTCGGCGACCTTACCGTGACGGCGACAGCGCCGACCGTGAAAGCCGATCCCGAA
This sequence comes from Rhodomicrobium sp., assembly GCF_047605405.1. Classification (NCBI taxonomy): domain Bacteria; kingdom Pseudomonadati; phylum Pseudomonadota; class Alphaproteobacteria; order Hyphomicrobiales; family Hyphomicrobiaceae; genus Rhodomicrobium; species Rhodomicrobium sp. The sequence goes on from NZ_JASGFR010000007.1 coordinate 99,374, forward strand.
ACGGTCATCGAGATCCTGCCGCCCGAAGGCGCGCACATGCGCTTGCCGGACGATCTGCTCGCCGTGCTCGGCTGGAACTGGAGCCTCATCCGCAGGCGGCGGGACACATGGCGCGGCATTCTGAAAACATCGGGCCGCGAGCCAGACCGCAGCCGCCGCGCCGAGCTGAACCTCGACAGGATGGTCGAGCATCTTGTGCAGACCTTCGGCGATGCGCCCGCGCGCTTCCACGACCGGCTCTACAGGGCTCGCTGGGGCGTCGCCTTCCGGCGCTCGCTGCCGTTGCTGGTAAGCCTCACGCTGATCACGCTTGCGGCGCTGTCCTCGCGGCTGGAACTGTCGGAAGACTCCGTGCTGCGCATGCTGATCTTCAACGCGCCGCCTCTCCTCATGGCTTCGGTGTTCTGCATGCGAAGGCTGCCGCAGATCGAGATTCCGCCGATGCCGCGGCGCTTGAAAGCCCCCCGATGGATTCAGCTTGACCCCGAGCCAGTCTGACCTCGCGATAAGAAACATCAAGTCATGAAAACCAGGCGTTAAGTTTTTTAAATCCGGCGGAACAAGAAAACCATTCGCGCATTGCGGGTATACTGAACAACATTGTGCTGAAGGGTGAGGAATGGCCGGAAACCCGATGAACGTGCCCCCCGTCTCGATCGCGACCGCGAAAGCGGCGTTGATCGAGCAGTTCGCGAACCCCGTCCTGCGCCGCAGGGCGACGATGCTGTGGGGGACGCGCGGTGTCGGTAAATCGTCCATCGTGCGCCAGGTCGCCGCTCACTACGGCGTGCCGCTCGTGGATCTTCGTCTCACCACCATCGAGCCGGTGGACATTCGTGGCGCCATCTACGCGGACGACTCGCTCGCGAAAACCGTCTGGTTCCCGCCCGAGTTCCTGCCCGGTCGCGACCAGCCGCAAGGCATCCTTTTCCTCGACGAACTGACGGCTGCCGACCAGCGTCTGCAAATCTCGGCCTATTCCCTTATCCTCGACCGCCGCGTGGGACATTACGAACTGCCGGACGGCTGGCAGGTGATCGCGGCCGGCAATGCCAGTTTCCACGGCGCCGTTTGTCACGACATGGGCACCGCGCTCGCCGATCGCATGTTCCACTTCCACGTGCAGACTGTGATCGACGCCTTCCTCGATCATGCGATGGCGAACGATTTCGCCCCGGAGGTGATGGCCTATCTCAAGGTGCGCCCCGACAAGCTCGACGACACCGAGGCGCAGCTTTCCAACGATCACCTCATCGGCTCCAGCCCGCGCGGCTGGGAAGACATCTCGAACGTGCTGAAGTCCGAGATGTCCGAGCACGCCAAGCGCATTTTCGTGCAAGGGCGAATCGGAGCCTCGAACGCGGCGGAATTCTTCGGCGTGCTGCGCGAAATTCAGGCGAGCGTCGACGTCTTCAAGCTCATGGAGGCCAGGCCAGGCGCGGAGACGGCGGCGCTGCTGCCGCGCTCGCTCGACGGGCTTTACGGCATGACCTATGGGCTTCTCGCGGCTTGCACCGACAGCGACAGCGTGGCGCGCGCACTCGAAATCGTGGAGCAGCTGCCCGAGGTGAAGGCGGAAATCCGCCTGCCGCTTCGCGAGGTGCAGACGCTGGCCATGGAACTCATCATGCAGAAGGCGCTTGCGACCGGGCTCGAGGGCGCGATCCTCGAAAGCCCGGCCTATGGCCGCTATGCCGAGGCGCGCGCCAAGGAGCCTAGCTATGCCTGATGGCAGTGCCGCAATCGACTTCGGCGCGGGCGGCGGTCTTCCGCCCGGCCATCGCGGCACGCGGGCCATACAGCGCATGGTGGAGTTCGCGCCCTCGACCGGCGGCCTCGCGCTTTGGGTGAAGCATCTCGACGTGGCCGACCCCGCAGCACCGGTCGTGTCGACGGATGGGACCACGCTTCGCTATGGGCCGTCCTTCACGGAAACGCCGCTGGCGGAACAGGTCGGCCTCGTGGCCCATGAGGTGCTGCATATCGCGCTGCGGCATCCGCAACGCTTTCTGGAATTGCAGCAACTCGTCGGAGACGTCGACCTCGACCTCTTCAACATCTGCGCCGACGCCATCGTCAACAGTTCACTGTCGCATCTCACGTGGCTCAGGCTACCGCACCGCTCGGTCTATCTCGACGAGCTTCTGCGCAACGCGCTGAATATCCGCGAGGACGTGCAGAAATCGCTGCTCGAATGGGATGTGGAGCGGCTTTATCGCGCCGTCGACGACCGTCAGCAGGCGGAGAAAGGCGGCAAGCGCGACCAGCGCCGCGAGAAGCAGGGCGGCTCGGAAGAAAGTCGCGACGGCAAGAACGGCCGGGAAACGCAGCAGGCGCAACAGACGAAGCCCGACGAGCGCAAGGATGGCCCCAAAGCGGCGACGGCCCGCGCGATGGGCGCGGGCAGCCTTCGCGACCTCGTGCCGATGCCCGATCCCGAAGCGCCCCCCGAAGCGGAGGCGCAGGCCGCGCGGCAATGGAGCGAGCGCATCCAGCGGAGCCACGCCAGCGACGGCATGCACTCGATGCTGCGCGCGCTCATTGCCGACCTGCCGAAGATCAAGACGCCGTGGGAGCGCGCGCTTCGCTCGCAGCTGGCCCGCGCGCTCTCGAAAAAGCTCGACCTGTCATGGTCGCGGCCCGCTCGGTCCTACATCGCCAATCAGGGCCGCATGGGCACGCGGCGCATGCCTTTCGAGCCGGGGTTCAGCCTTGCGAAGCCCGTGCCGCGCCTTGTGGTGGTGGTGGACGTGTCGGGCTCGGTCGACGAGAAGCTGCTCGACCGTTTCGCGCTGGAGATCGAGGCCATCACGCGGCGTCAGGAGGCGGGGATGATGCTCATCATCGGCGACGACCGCGTGCGGAAAGTGGTTCGCTACGAGCCGGGGGTGTCGAACCTGCGCGAGATCGAGTTTGACGGGCGCGGCGACACCGATTTCACGCCGCTGCTCATGGAAGCCGACAAATACGCGCCCGACATCGCGGTGGTGCTGACCGACCTCGATGGTCCCGCGCGCTTTCGGCCGCGCTTTCCCGTGGTCTGGGCCGTGCCGGAAGCCTTCGCCAGCGCCGCCGCACCGTTCGGGCGAAAACTCGTGCTGAGTTAGCCCCGCCCTGCATTGCTCCTACGGCACGAAGATCAGGAAGATATACGTCGCGAAAATGATGAGGTGCAGGAAGCCGAACAGGATGTTCGTGCGCCCGGTGCCGAAGGTGTAGACGCTCACGAGCAGCGTCAGGAACAGAAGCACCATCGATTCCGAGCCGAGGCCGAGGATCAGATCCTTGCCCGTGAAGATGGTGATGACGGCGACGGCAGGCACCGTCATGCCGATGGTGGCGAGCGACGAGCCGAGCGCGAGATTGATCGACCGCTGAAGCTCGTTCATCCGCGCGGCCCGCACCGCCGTAATGCCCTCGGGCGAGAGGATCAGCAGCGCGACAAGGAAGCCGAGGAACGGTTCCGGCGCGCCGAGTTGCGTCAGAATGCCTTGCAGCGAGGCGGTGAACGTCTTCGACAGCAGGACCACGGCCAGAAGCGAGGCGACAAGCAGGACCGGTGCGCGGATGCGAAGGCCGTGCCCCTTTTTCCCGGTATCGTCATCCTCGATTTCGACTTTGAAAAACTCCGTGTGCCGAACCGTCTGGATGTACAAAAACAGCGCGTACAGCAGCAGCGTGATGATCGACACGAAGATGAGTTGCGATGAGGTCAGGACCGGCCCGGCTGAAGAAACGGTGAAATTCGGCAGCACCATCGTCAGCATGGAGAGCGCGGTCAGCACCGCGAGATAGACGTTCGCACCCTTCGACTCGAAATCCTGCTGGTAATAGCGGAGCCCGCCAGCCAGCATGCAGATGCCGACGAGGCCGTTGGCAACGATCATGACAACGGCGAAAACCGTATCCCGCGCCAGCGTGGGATTGCCCTTGTCTTCGAGCATGATCGCCATGATGAGCGCCACTTCGATGACCGTCACCGAAATGGTGAGCACGAGTGTGCCGAACGGCTCGCCGATTTCGTGCGCGATCTCCTCGGCACTGACGACCGCCGCGATGACGGTTGCGAACAGGATGGGAAAGACGACGAGCGACAGCCACAGCGGCGGCTGATCCTTGATCGCCTGTCCGCCGAGGAAGGTGATGGCTGCGTAGAGCGCCAGCGCCGCGACGGGGACCACGATCCGCATCACATCGACGACGCCGATGCGCTGGGCCGTTGCGGGCGGCCTCATGAGCGGCCCTTGAGCGCGTCGAGCGCCTCGCGAACCGCGAGCAGGTCGCGCCAGGCGAGCCGCTTGGCGATGGGGGTGCGCAAGAGATAGGCCGGGTGAAGCGTCGCCATCGCTCGCGTTCCGGGGTGCCCCGGCAGATCCAGCCATTTTCCGCGCAGCTTCATGATTCCCTCGGTCGCTCCAGTGAGCTGCTTGGCCGCAGCATTTCCTAGAAACATAACGATCTTGGGCGCAATGAGTTCAATTTGTCTTTCTACAAACGGTTGGCAGACCTGCACCTCTTCCGGCGAGGGCGTGCGGTTGCCGGGCGGACGCCAGAACACGATATTGGTGATGTAGAAGTCGGCTTCGGTGAGACCGATGGCGGCGAGCATGCGGTCGAGAAGCTGACCCGCGCGGCCAACGAAGGGCTGGCCCTGCCGATCTTCATCCTTGCCGGGCGCTTCGCCGATGAGCATCAGCGGCGCCGAGGGCGATCCGCGCGACAGGCAAAGACGGCTCGCGGTGGCCTTGAGGCCGCATCCCTCGAAGTTTTCGAGGATCGCGCGCAAGTCGCCGAGACTTCGGGCGCTGCGGGCGAGTTCCCGCGCCGCCATCACGTCGTTGGAAATCACATCACGCGATGGGACGGCGCTCGGGCTCGGCGCATGCTCATGGGGCGCTGCGCGGGAATTCGCTTCGGGCTGCGGCAAATCCGCCCGCTCGCGGGGGAGTGGTTTCCGGTTGACGTTAGCGTCAACGTCTATACCTATAGGGAAAGAAGCCGCGCGCGGAATTTCGCTGAACCAGTCGCGTGTTTCCTCGGCGATGGTCTCCTCGACCCCCATTGCCCGATACCATTCGAGCAGAATTGCAGCATTCTCGGAAGACGCGCGCATGCCGGTGAGATTGCCCATGATTTAGACGAATAATCAAGTTGGCGGGGAAGCACTTTTCCCGTAGGACACCAATCTCAGTGCGGTGCAACAAAGATCTGCTCTAACTCTTGATACCAGTCGCGCCACGGCGGGTTCGCCTGATGCGTTGAGCGCGCGATGGAGCGCGGGGCCGCTTCGGCCGGGAGGAACCCATGGAAGAGAACGAAGTCGCGGAAGTCGCAGAAGAGGAAGCCCTTCCCGAGCGCGAGACGATGGAATTCGACGTCGTCATCGTCGGTGCCGGCCCGGCCGGGCTGTCTGCGGCGATCCGGCTGAAACAGCTCGCCGAAAAGGCGGGCAAGGAAATTTCCGTCGTCGTTCTCGAAAAAGGCTCGGAGGTCGGCGCGCATATCCTTTCGGGCGTGGTCATCGACCCCATCGGCCTCAACGCCCTCATCCCGGACTGGAAAGAGCAGGGCGCGCCGCTCGAACAGCAGGTGACGAAAGACGTCTTCCTCCGCCTTACGGAGACGAAGTCTTCGGGCTTCCCGCATCACCTGCTGCCGCCCGCGATGCGCAACGAAGGCTTCTATATCGGCAGCCTCGGCGCGCTGGTGAAATGGCTCGGCGAGCAGGCCGAGGCGCTGGGCGTCGAAATCTATCCCGGCTTTCCGGCCGCGGAAGTGCTTTACGATGACGACGGCAAGGTGATCGGCGTCGGCACGGGCGATCTCGGCATCGGTCGCGATGGCAAGCCGAAGGACGACTTCGTGCGCGGCATGGCGCTGCTCGGCAAGTATACGCTCATCGCGGAGGGCGCGCGCGGCTCGCTCGCAAAGCAGCTCATCGGCAAGTTCAAGCTCGACGCGAATTCTGACGTGCAGAAATACGGCATCGGCCTGAAGGAGCTGTGGCAGGTCAAGCCCGAGCACCACAAGCCGGGTCTTGTGCAGCATACGCTTGGCTGGCCGCTCGACGACAAGACCGGCGGCGGCTCGTTCATGTATCACTACGGCGACAACCTCGTATCTGTCGGCTTCGTGGTGCATCTGAACTATCAGAACCCCTATCTCAGCCCCTTCCAGGAATTCCAGCGCTACAAGACGCATCCCGCCATCGCGCCGGTCTTCGAGGGCGGCAAGCGCATCGGCTACGGTGCGCGCGCCATCGTGGAGGGCGGCTGGCAGTCGATCCCGAAGCTGACGTTCCCCGGCGGAGCGTTGCTCGGTTGCAGCGCGGGCTTTGTGAACGTGCCCCGCGTCAAGGGCTCGCACAACGCGGTGCTGTCGGGCATCGCGGCGGCGGAAGCGGCCTTCGCGGCGGTCGATGCCGGTCGCGCCGGCGACGAACTTACGGCTTACGAGCACACGGTGCGTACCGGCCCCATCGCGAAAGACCTGAAGCCGATCCGCAACGTGAAGCCGCTCCTCTCGCGCTACGGCACGATGCTGGGCTCGTTCCTTGCGGGCGTCGACATGTGGCTGAACAAGCTCGTGCCCGCGCTGTCGCCGACGCTCAGCCACGGCAAGCCGGACTACGCCACCCTCAAGCCCGCGAAGGACAGCAAACCTATCGTCTACCCGAAGCCGGACGGAAAGCTGACCTTCGACATCCTGTCGTCGCTGCCGCTTTCGGGCACGAACCACGAGGAAGACCAGCCGGTTCACCTCAAGCTCGCCGATCCGGGCATCCCGATTGGCAAGAACCTGCCGCTCTATGCCGAACCCGCGCAGCGCTATTGCCCGGCGGCGGTTTACGAGGTGGTGACGAGCGCCGAAGGGGAGGCACGCTTCCAGATCAACGCGCAGAACTGCATCCACTGCAAGACGTGCGATATCAAGGACCCATCCCAGAACATCAACTGGACGACGCCGGAAGGCGGTGGAGGCCCGACCTACGCGGGGATGTAAGGCAATCGCCCCATCGAGGCGGGGCCTTCATGGCCCTTTTCGCAAGCGCAGAAGCTCAAGTCAGCGGCTTGGGCTTATCGTCGAGGCCGAGATTATACCAGGTGTCGGCCTCGATCACGATCGGGTTTTCGCCGATGGCGTAGACCCAACTGTCGACGGCCCAGCGCGACCTTGTGTCGTTCTGCGTGAGGATCGCCGTCCAGTGCGGCCAGCGGTTCAGCCCCTTGAGGGTATCGCCCCTCGCGAACGGGCGGCCGACGGTGTGATGCTTCAGGAGGCCGTGATACTGGAGCACGAGCAGAAAGCTCGTCGTATTCGTGGAGTGGTCCACGCAGTCCATCTGCGTCGGATCGCCGGACCCGTCGTAATCCATCCCCGGCCGGTCCTTGATGGTGCCGACGACGTTGCCCGTCCATACGTACATGGAAGCGATGGCGTAGGCGATGGCGCGGCGCTCCTCTTGCGGCGTGTCGGCCTTTTTCGTTTTCGCCATCAGCGCGGCGATCTCGTTGATCTGCCTTCCGCCGAAAGTCACCTTCGTCTTCTGCTGGCAGCCATAGGCGTGACACAGCCAGACAGAGTTCTTTCGCGGCGGTTCGCTCCTGAAGTCGGCGAAGTGAAGTTCAGGTGAGCCCTCGCGATCGAACGTGCAGGCGGAAAGGCCGCCAAGCATCGCGAACGCAAGAGCCATGGAGAAGGCGCGCATGAAAACTCCATTCCGCCGATGGCCGCAACCTAACTTATGGCTCGAACGGAGCAAGGCTCGCCGTTGAGTGGCGCCGGGTTTTCACCTAGGTTGTCGCGACACAGCCACAAAAAAGAAAACATGACCTCGAAATCAACATTACACATCGTCGGCGCGGGCCTTGCCGGCTCGGAAGCGGCATGGCAGGCGGCGGAGCGCGGCGCGCACGTGGTGCTGCACGAGATGCGGCCCGAGCGGCAGACGCAAGCGCACAAGACGGGTGGCTTCGCGGAACTCGTGTGCTCGAACTCTTTCCGCTCGGACGATTTCGAGACGAATGCGGTCGGCCTCCTGCATGAGGAGATGCGGCGCGCGGGCTCGCTCATCATGGACGCGGCCGCGCGGCACAAGCTGCCCGCGGGCGGCGCGCTGGCGGTGGATCGCGATGCGTTCTCCGCCGAGGTGACAGAGCGGCTGCGCGCGCATCCGAATGTCGAGATCGCGAGCGGCGAAGTGGATGCGCTGCCTCCCGCCGAATGGGGAGCGACGATCATTGCAACCGGCCCGCTGACCTCGCCCGCGCTTTCCGCCTCGATCATTGCGGCGACGGGCGAGGACGCACTGTCTTTCTTCGACGCCATCGCGCCCATCGTGCTGGCAGACAGCATCGACATGGACGTGGCATGGATGCAGTCGCGCTACGACAAGCCCGGCCCCGGCGGCACGGGAAAGGACTACATCAATTGCCCGCTCGACCGCGACCAGTACGAAGCGCTGATCGACGCGCTGCTCGCCGCCGAGAAGACGAGTTTCAAGGAATGGGAGAAGACGCCCTATTTCGAGGGCTGCCTTCCCATCGAGGTGATGGCGGAGCGCGGGCGCGATACGCTTCGCTATGGGCCGATGAAGCCCGTGGGCTTGATGGATGCGCGCACCGGCAGGCAGCCATGGGCGGTGGTTCAGCTTCGGCAGGACAACGCGCTCGGCACGCTGTGGAACATGGTCGGCTTTCAGACCAAGCTGAAGCACGGCGAACAGACGCGCGTATTCCGCATGATCCCCGGCCTTGAGAACGCGGTTTTCGCCAGGCTCGGCGGGCTTCACCGCAACACCTTCCTCAACAGTCCGAAGGTGCTCGACGGAGCGCTTCGCCTGAAGGCCGCGCCGCATGTGCGCTTCGCGGGGCAGGTGACGGGCGTTGAGGGCTATGTCGAATCGGCGGCCATCGGCCTTCTCGCGGGCCGCTTCGCCGCCGCCGAACTTGGCGGAAGCGATCCGCTTCCCCCGCCGCAGACGACCGCGCTCGGGGCGCTTCTCGCGCATATCACGGGCGGGCACCTCTCCGACACCATAGAAGGCGGACCGAAAAGCTTCCAGCCGATGAACGTGAATTTCGGTCTTTTTCCGCCGCTCTCGGAGCCGCAGAAAAAGGTACGAGGCGAAGCGAAAGGCGCGGCCCGCAAGAAAGCGTTATCGAAACGCGCGCTCGCCGAGCTTGATCTTTGGCTTGAGAAGGATATGGTCGCGGCCCGTGGTGGGCACGCGGCTTGATTTACTCTAATCCGATGGTGCATAAACCAAGCGGCAGCTTGGCCGTGCGGCATATGTAGACCTTGCCTCTCGCGGCGTTGGCTGCCACATATCACCAACCGCCGAAATTTCGCATCCCGTCTGGAGCCGCCATGGTTCAGCTCACGCTGCCGAAAAACTCGAAAATCCGCAAAGGCAAAACCTGGAATTCTCCGGGGGCGAACGCGAAAGACTGGAAGCGGTTCGAGATTTATCGCTGGGATCCGACCACGGGCCATAATCCGAGCATGGACACCTATTGGGTGAACCTCAAGGAATGCGGCCCGATGGTGCTCGACGCCATCCTCAAGATCAAGAACGAGATCGACCCGACGCTCGCCTTCCGCCGCTCCTGTCGCGAGGGCATTTGCGGGTCGTGTGCGATGAACATCGACGGCACCAATACGCTGGCCTGCACGAAGCCCATCAAGGAAATTTCCGGCACCGTGAAGATCTATCCGCTGCCGCATATGAGCGTCAGCAAGGATCTCATTCCCGACCTTAGCCATTTCTTCGCGCAGCATCGCTCCATCGAGCCCTGGCTCCAGACCGATTCGCCGCCGCCGGAGACCGAATGGCTTCAGAGCCGTGACGACCGCGCGGTGCTCGACGGCCTCTATGAATGCATCCTTTGCGCGTGCTGCACGACGTCGTGCCCGTCCTATTGGTGGAACGGCGCGCGCTTCCTCGGCCCCGCTTCGCTCCTTCAGGCGCGCCGCTGGATCGCGGACAGCCGCGACGAACGCACCGGCGAGCGTCTCGACAACCTCGAGGATCCGTTCCGCCTGTATCGCTGCCACACGATCTTGAACTGCGCGCAGGTCTGCCCGAAGGGCCTGAACCCGGGTGAGGCCATCGCCGAGCTGAAAAAGCTCATGGTCGAGCGTCAGCTCTAGAACCACGCACTTCAAGTGCGCCCCGCCGATGAGTCGGCGGCCTTGGCGGCTTGAGGTGCGGAAGGGTACGACCAAGATGGAGTGCGCTTTTAATCCAGCCAAAAGCGCACCGTTCGCCTGTTAAATCGGCGTCGATCTGACGACACGAATCCATAGCGTCGTGCCGCGCTTCGAGTCGCTGCGACCGGATTGGGAATGCCGCCGTCGCGATCAGGAGACGGAGGGGCACAAATTCATCAAGCGGATGGGATGCGCGGCTTTTCAGCAAGCTGGCGGCTCAGCGCGCGTTTGCGTGCCATAGGTCGGGCTTTTCTTCCCGCCGCGCCACAGAAATGCCCGGCAAGGTCAAAGCGTCCATGATCCATGGATAGTCCGGCGCGATTTTTTCGCTCATGCGCCGGGCAATCGCCGCCTTCGCGGTGTGAGCCACCTGGCGGGGAATATCGCCAAGCTCTCTTTCCCGAGCGAGAACGTGAATCTCTCGGGACGCGATCATGCTCGGCATGGGGGCGAACGTCACGCTCCGCCAGAAAGCCTGCCCTCGCAGCACGCAAAGCGGGGTCAGGATCGACCACCCCATTCCCGACGCCACCATGGCAAGCACGGTTTCGGAATCGTCGAACTCCGCGCGCCCGGTGGTCTCGATGCGAAGGCGGCGCAACAGCCGGTCCACCTCGCGTCCGAGCATGGTTCGAGAACTGAGACGGACGATGTCCCGCTCGCGGGCGAGCGCACCGAGATCATCGATGTTGGTATTGATGCCGCGCGGCACCGCGAGAATGAGCGGTTCGCGCAGAATTTTATGCCGTTCGAGATTGGATTGGTCTTCGAGAGGGTCCGGTGAAATGATGACATCCACCTCGCGGCCGAGAAGCGCACGGCGATGCTGGCTATGAAGGCCGATCTGCACGGACCAGAGCGCGGCGATGCCGCGCAGACTCGAAACCAGTTCGAGCCCGATGGTGCCTGCGAGCGAGTCGACGAGACCGATATTGAGCTTGGGCAACGCCGCCATGGCGGGCGCCCTTGCAGCCTGAATGGCCTCTCTCGCCCCAAGGAGCACGCCCCGCGCCTTTTCCAGAAGGACCGCGCCCGAGGGCGTCAACGCGATCGGCCGGACCTGACGGTCGAAAAGCTGCACGCCGATCGACTGTTCGAGATTAGCAACGATCTGGCTTACCGCCGACTGGGTAAGTTGCGCTCTGCGCGCAGCCTCGCTTATGCCGCCGCATTCCGCGACTAGGACAAAAATGTCCAACGAGCGAAGATTGATTTCCAGAGTATCATGTCGTCCCCGCTCCGTCTGCGAAGGGTTCGGCCTGCGCTCTATCACATCTAACCCGGCGATTGATTGTCCTGCGGGATTGGGCCGCACGGATGGTCTGCCCCCAAGGTCAATGTCATATTACAACCTGGGGCGCAACGTAAGAGATTTCATGTATCTGAATGTTCCACGTCAGGATTTCCACGTATGATTGAGCAGGTGGCGCTTTCTGCACCTCGCCAACAAAAAATTAACGATAAACTAACACTCGACTCGGCATATGTGCGAATTGCCAGTCCGTCCCCGCGGGAGAAAACGATGCGAGATTTCCGGGTATGGTACCGGCGGGCAGCGGGGGTAGCCGCGGTTACCTCGTGCTGGCTTGCGCTGTTCCACGGTGCCGCGACGGCCGCGACTGACGCGGCGCCCGTGTCCTGTCCGTTCGGAAGCGCGGATCTGCTGCTGATCGTCGCCCTGCTCGGCGGCGTTGCCGCCGCCTTCGGTGTTCTGGCTTTCGTCTTCCGGGAACAGTCGCGCCACCGCGCGAAGCAGCTCCTCCGCCAGAGCGCAAGGCTCGACGCGCTTTTCACCATCGAGGGAAATTTCCGGGCGCTTGCGGCGCTTGAACCGCAGGTGTTCGTGATCTGGAGCGACAGTCACGCCCGGCTCGCGCTGCATACCATGCAGGGGACAGTCGGCGTACCGTCAAAGCTCGCGCAGTTGCTCAGATTCGGTTCGTGGCTGCATCCGGACGACGCGAGCCTCGCCGCGGAGAATCTGGCGCGGCTGCAATCGCGCGGTGAAGGGTTCGTTTCCAACGCAAGCACGCTTGAGGGCCATGTGATCGAGATCGCGGGCGCGGTTTCCGGCGCTGACACCGTCATGCGCATCCGGGCATTTTCGCCGGTCAACAAGGAACTCGTCCGGCTCATCGGGGACAACAAGCGGCTCAAGCAGGCCATCCAGGATCGCGAGGGCATTCTCGACGCCATCCAGACGCCCGTTTGGCTGCGCGATGCGAGGGGCACGCTGACGTGGGTCAACACGGCCTATGTCTCCGCCATCGACGCGAAGAACCGCGAGGAAGCCATCGACAAGCAGATCGAGCTTTTCGAGACGCGGCAGCGAACCGACTTGCACCGCATGAGCCAGGCCAAGAAGCCGGGACGCATCAAGCTTCAGACGATCGTCAACGGCGGCGTGCAAACCTACGAGGCGATAGCGGCCCCGATCGAACGAGGCAGCGGAGGCGCGGCGCTCGACGTCTCAATGCTGAAGACGCAGCGCGACGAGCTTGAACGGCAGATCGCCGCCAACGCCCGGACTCTCGACAAGGTGTCGACCGGCGTCGCGGTGTTCGGCGTGGACCGCTCGCTTTTTTACTTCAACGAGGCGTTCGCCAAGATCTGGGATCTCGAAATCGCGTGGCTCGCCGCGAAGCCTGCGGCGTCGGAGTTCTTCGATCAGCTTCGCCAGCGCCGCCTCCTGCCCGAGCAACCCGACTACCGCAAATGGCGCGACGGCAAGATTCTCGCCTTCGACCGCACCCGGACGCTCGACGAATTGTGGCATCTCCCCGATGGCCGCACCGTGCATGTGGTAAAGGATTGCCGCGACGATGGCGGGCTGACCTACCTGTTCGACGATGTGACGGAGAAGCTCGCGCTCGAACGCCAGTTCCATACGCTTATCGAAAGCCAGCGTGAGACGCTCGACCACCTGAGCGAAGGCATCGCCGTGTTCGGTGCAGACGGGCGGCTCGACCTCCACAACCCTTCCTTCCAGTCCATCTGGGCGCTGCCTGAGGAGATGCTCGGGGACCAGCCGCATTTCGAGGACATCCGCAAGGCGAGCGACACGCTCGCACCCGACCCCGATTTCTGGCACACGCTGCGCGAAGCCATCACGGGCATGCCGGAAGCGCGCGACACTTTCAGCGGCACGGTTGCGAAAAGCGACGGCGTCCATCTGGCCTATGTGGTGACGCCGCTGCCCGATGGCGGTACGCTCGTCACCTTCGCGGACGTGACCGACAGAAAACGCTTCGAAGAGGTGCTGCTTGAAAGGAACGAGGCGCTCGAAGCCTCCGACCGGCTGAAAACGGCCTTCCTCAGCCACGTGTCCTACGAGCTGCGCACACCGCTCACCACGATCATCGGCTTTACCGACATGTTGGCGGAACCTGCTTTCGGTTCGCTCAACAACAAGCAGCGCGAGTATCTCGACCACATCAAGACGTCGAGCGAGGTGCTGCTCAACATCATCAACGACATCATCGACCTCGCAGCACTCGACGCGGGCGCGCTCGACCTGAAGCTCGCGCCGGTGGAGATCGAGACCCTCATCGAGGCGGCGGAATTGGGTGTCCGCGAACGCCTAAGCCGCGCGAACGTGAATCTTGACGTGCATATCGCAAGCGGTGCGGGGACGGTTATGGCGGACTCGAACCGTCTCATTCAGGTCCTCTACAACCTCCTGTCCAACGCCATCGGCTTCTCGCCGGAAGACGGCACGATCACGCTCGCCTGCCGCCGGGAGCGGAACGGCGTTGCGATCAGCGTTCAGGACACGGGGCTCGGCATCCCGGAGGAGGAACAGGCGAGTGTGTTCGATCGCTTCGAAAGCCGCAGCAAGGGCTCACGGCATCGCGGCGCGGGGCTTGGTCTCACGCTCGTGAAAAGCATCGTCGAATTGCACAAGGGCCGGATCGATTTGCGTTCGACGCCGGGCGCGGGCACCACGGTCACGGTGTTCCTGCCGGACAATCACCCGGCACTGCAAAAGGGGAAAGGGGGCGCCGACCGGAAGGGCGCGCGCGCCATCCCCGCGCAGTAAGGAGCGCCGGTATAACTCGGCCACGTCCAGTTCTTTTCTTCGCGCCATCCCCGCGCAGTAAGGAGCGCCACCGCGCGGGCTCCCATCGCCTGCAAGCCAGGGGCATGAGCGAGCGAGCGCCAGCGTCATGCGGCGTCGCCATCCGATGGCGAAGAACCGCCAGCGCGGCCGAGGATCTCCTTCGCCTTTGCCACGTCGATAGCCATCTGCTGGGCCAGCGCCTCCGGCGACTTGAACTTGGCGTCGTCCCGGATGTAGGCGATGAACTCGATTTCGATGGTCTTGCCGTAGAGGTCGTCATCGAAGTCGAAGAGGAAGGTTTCGAGCAGCGGCTGCCCGGCGTCGAAGGTCGGCCGCGTGCCGAGATAGGATGCGCCCTGCACCTTGCGGCCGTCCACATAGGCGTTGACCGCGTAAATGCCGTGCTTCAGCGACACGCCCTCTTCGAGGCGAATGTTCGCGGTCGGGTAGCCCAGCACCTTGCCGCGTCCTGCCCCGCCCTCGACGGGCCCGGAAATCCGCCACCACGAGCCGAGCATCTCAGCCGCAGCGGCCACGTCGCCTTCCGCGAGCAGTTCGCGGATGCGCGTCGATGAAAACACGTCGCCTGCGTAACCCTGTGCCGACACCACCGTCACCCCAAATCCATGTTTCGGGCCGAGCGCGGCAAGCACGTCTGGATTGCCGCCACGGCCCTTGCCGAAGAAGAAATTATAGCCAACGCTCGCATGCCTGATGGCGAAGGCGTCGACGAGAATTTGCGCTACGAAGGCTTCCGCCGAGAGCGCCGCGAGGTCAGCGTCGAACGGGATCACCGCCGTGAAGCCGCACCCATAGGCCGCGAGCAGGTCGAGCTTTCGCTGAAGCGTCGTAAGGCGGAACAGCTGCTTTTGCGGCTGGAAGAACTTGCGCGGATAAGGCTCGAAGATCATCGCACCCATCGGCAGGCGGCCTTCCTGGGCCTTTTCCTGCGCGGCGTGGAGCACGGCGCGGTGGCCGCGATGAACCCCGTCGAAGGTGCCGATCGCGAGCGACGCACCTTTCGCGGAGGCAGGAACTTCATGCCACCCGTGGACGATGTCCATTCCACCTCACTCGGAGCTTGCCGCGTGCCGCGCGGGAGGTTCCCGCTGCGGCCGCTGAAAAAAGCTACTTCTGCCTCGGTTCGCGCGACGGAACCATGATTACGGCCTCGCCGACGAGAACAACTTTCCCTGCCACTTTGCACTCAGTGTGGAAGATTGCCCGTCTCTTTTCCGTGATCAAGTCCGTAATCCGCACCGTGGTGACGACTTCGTCGCCGATATGAACCGGCGCCTTGAAGTTCAGCGTCTGCGAGATGTAGATGCAGCCGGGGCCGGGCAGCTTCGTGCCGAACACGGCGGATATATAGGCCGCCGACAGCATGCCGTGCGCGATGCGCTGCTTGAACGGCGTCGTCGCGGCAAACGCCTCGTCGAGATGAACGGGATTCGTGTCGCCGGAAATTTCCGCGAAGCCGGTGATATGCTCGTCCTTCACCGTGCTCGCAATGCTGGCTTCCTGCCCGACGGACAGATCCTCGAAATAAAGCCCCTGCTGTGCCGTGCCCGTCATGTGTTCCTCCGTGACGCCGAAACCGAGGCGCCGACAGCCCCGTGTCGATGGCCTTTTCATAAGCTCTGGGCTTACCTTGTGCAACCGGGCGAAGGGATGAAGCGGGAGGCTTGGTAATCGCCTCGCTTTTTTCTATGCTTGAGGCATGCATGAGATTGCACGCCCGCTTTCCCGCGACGAGCTTCCCGCAGGCACGGCGGACCTCGCCCGCTTTCTCATCGGCAAGCTCGTGCTCCGCGCGCTTCCCGACGGCCTCGCCGTGGCGCGTATCGTCGAGACCGAGGCTTACCTTGCCGATGACGCCGCGTGCCATGCCTTTCGCGGGCCGACGCCGCGCAATCGCACGATGTTCGGGCCGCCGGGCCACGCCTATGTGTATCGCGCCTATGGTGTCTGCTGGATGCTGAACGTGACGAATGCGGCCGTGGGCGTGGGCGAGGCGGTGCTCATCCGTGCGGCCGAACCCATTGCGGGGCTTGACGCGATGAAGCGCCATCGCGGGGACGTTCCGACGCGTGATCTGCTGCGGGGGCCGGGGCGGCTTGCCAGCGCGCTTGCCATAGACCGCAGCCACGACGGTGCAGATCTTTGCGTAAGCGGTGCGCTCTGGCTCGGGACGGATGGGGCGGCGGGTGGCGACATCGGCACGAGCACGCGCATCGGCATCACGCGGGACGCGGACCTTCCCCTCCGATTTTACGAGAAGGGCAGCCGGTTCGTGAGCGGTCCGGCCGCGCTCAACGGGCAGGGAAAGGCGCTCATCGAGAGGACTGTTCAGCGCCCGCCGCGCTCGACCGCGACATAACAGGCGAAAACTGCGCTCATGATCGCGAGGCTTATGGCGAAGACCCACTCGACCGCTGACGGGCGCGCTTCCACGCAGGACGCGATATAGGCGCCTGTCGTCATACTTTGCAGGACGGACAGCAAGGCAAGCGTACGCATTACAACCTCGGCACAGCCGGCAGAATAGTGCGAGGTTGACGAGGATCAACCTCACGTTTTGGTGTAGCCGTTTCCGCACGTGCGCAGGGTCAAAAGGAAATCACTTCGAGATAAGGCGCTGGCGGAAGACGATTTCGGATAAGGCGGCTTCAGGGAAAACGCGCGAAATGTCGCCTGCGTGACATTCTTCCGATTTCGGTTGTTGTATGATGAAAAAGGCCCGGCGTTCCCGGAACGGGATGGCGATCGGATGCAGACGTTCCCTTCGAAGGTCGGTTCATCTAGATTGCGGTCGTAGCGCGCCTTTGCGGCTAACGGGTTTGGCGCGTTTTCTTCAGGCAGACCGGTGTTTGCCGCACCGCGTTGCGCATAGATTCAGGCAGGAACAGGACCGGATGTCAGAGCAGATCGACCGCTACGTGAGTTTCAAGAACATCGATTGCAACGCACGCGCCGAGAAGATGATGGACGCGCTGCAACCTTATATCGAAGCGGCGGAAAATCCCTTCTGGGCCTATTTCCAGCAGAAACGCGCCGAGTTCAACGCGAAGGGCTACGACGATCTGCGCGTGCTGCACAACTATCTGCCGACGCTCAAGGAGTTGATCGAGGACGACGAACTTCTCTCGCAGTTGGAGGATCTCGAATACACCTGCATGTGATAGGCGGGATCGCCGACGCACCCCTAAATTGCCAGCATCGGTGTTTGCCCTCTGATCGGAGATATCCCATGCAAACGAAAGCTTACGCGGCGCACACGCCCGCCGCGCCGCTCGCGCCGTTTTCCCTCGAACGGCGTCAACCCGGCGCGCATGATGTCGCAATCGACATCCTTTATTGCGGCGTATGCCATTCCGACCTGCATGCCGCGCGCGGCGAATGGCCGGGCATCCGCTTCCCGCTCGTTCCCGGCCATGAGATCGTCGGCCGCGTGACGGCGGTCGGCGATCATGTGACCGTGTTCAAGCCGGGCGACATCGTCGGCGTCGGCTGCATGGTCGACAGTTGCGGCGAGTGTCCGTCCTGCAAGGAGGGCGATGAGCAGTATTGCGAAGGCGAACACGGCTTCATCCAGACCTATAACGGCGCAATGAAGGGCGGCGTCGAAAATACCTTCGGCGGCTATTCCGCGTCCATCGTGGTGAAGGACGGCTTCGTGCTGAAGATCCGCCACAACGAGGCCGACCTCGCCGCCGTGGCGCCGCTGCTCTGCGCGGGCATCACGACCTATTCGCCGCTGCGCCACTGGGGCCTCATGCCGGGCGAAAAGGTCGGCATCGTGGGTATCGGCGGCCTCGGCCATATGGGCATCAAGCTGGCGCACGCGATGGGCGCGCATGTCGTGGCCTTCACGACGTCTCCCTCGAAGCGCGAAGCAGCGTTGTCCCTCGGCGCCGACGAAGTGGTGGTCTCACGCAATCCGGCCGAGATGGCGGCGCATGCCAACTCCTTCGATTTCATCCTCAACACCGTCGCCGCGCCGCACGACCTCGATGCGTTCACGGCGCTGCTGAAACGCGACGGCACCATGACGCTCGTTGGCGTGCCGTCCGAGCCGCATCCGTCGCCGAACGTGGCGAACCTCATTTTCAGCCGCCGCGCCATCGCGGGCTCGCTCATCGGCGGTATTCGCGAGACGCAGGAAATGCTCGATTTCTGCGCCGAGCATGGCATCGTCGCCGATATCGAGATGATCTCGATGCAGGACATCGACGCCGCGTTCGACCGGATGCTGAAAAGCGACGTGAAATATCGCTTCGTCATCGACATGGAGACCCTGAAGAAGGCGGCGTAAATTCAGCTTTCTGTGGTCGCGATCCGAAACAGGATCGCGGCTTTTTC